>JAEWHZ010000283.1 GCA_023387585.1 Pseudomonadota bacterium | reverse complement strand
CGAAGGCCAGGGAGGCGGCCAATCCGGCATAGGCGAGGATCGGGCCGAGACGTTTTGCAGTGCGCTGCATGGCAGCTCCCACGGTTAACGAACCTATACCCTATCATTCCTATAGGGTATTAGCAAGGGACATGCTTTGGTCGCAATCGGAGCGCGCGGGAATCCTGTGCTGCATCGGCGACATGCCGGGCGCCGAAATCGTGCCGCCGCGCGTTTTTCCGCGCATTTTAAGCAAAATGATTTCTGTTTACTGACGAAGGCTTAACGCTGCCGGCTGCGCGAGATTAGACCGGCAAATCGTCCATGCGCAGGGCGTCGGCCAGCGTGGTGGCGTCGAGCACGGCGCGGGTGGCGAGGGTGACGCGCTCGAAGACGTGGCGGATCTCGCAGCTTGCTTCGTCCGCGCAGTCCTCGCAGCGGCGATAGGCGATGCGCGACAGGCAGGGGAGCGGTGCCAGCGGGCCGTCGATCAGGCGCAGCACCTCGCCGAAGGTGATCTCGCCGGGCGCGCGCAGCAGGCCGTAGCCGCCGCTGCGGCCGCGCAGGCTGCGTACCAGGCCGGCGCGCTTCAGCTCGAGCAGGATCTGCTCGAGAAACTTTTTCGGAATCACCTGCTCGCGGCTGATCTCGCCGATCATGCGGGTGTCGCCGGCATCGATGCGCGCCAGCGCCACCAGGGCGCGCATGGCATATTTGGCCTTTTGTGAAATCACGCTTCCCCCTCGGCGTCGTCAGCGCCGTTCCGGCTCCGGCGGCGATGCGGGCGGGTCCTCGTCGCCTTCCGCCGCCGGCGCGTCGGTTTCTTCTTCTGTCTTGGGCGGCGTTTCGGAGGGTTCGACCGGCACCGGCGGGGCCTCGAATTCCGGTTCGAGCGATTGCGGCGGCACGAATTCCGGCTCGGGGGCGCCGATCACGGAGGGCGGCTCGGGCTCGGCGGTAAAACCCGGCTCGATCGGTTCGGACATATCGGGCGCAATGGCGGGCGTCCCGGCGTCGTCGATGCGCGGCTCGATGCGCAGATCGTCCTCGTCGCGCGGCTCGGCCGGCTCGGGAGCGGGCTTGTCGGCGCTCGAAACCTCCGGCGTGGGCGCTGGGTCGGCGGCCCGGATGACGGGCTCGAGATCGACGGGCGGCGCGTCGCGCAGCTCTTCGGGCACCGGCGGCTCGAAATCGGCCTCGATCAGGCCGGCCCCCACCGGCTCCGCCTCGGGCGTCGCGCTCGTCTCGGGGACGGGCGGTTCCGGCTCGATCTGTGCGGCAGCGCCGAGCGGCACGAGCACCGCCTCCGGCAGTTCGGTCCCCGCCGGCGCCGGTGCGGGCGCGTCGTGGGGTTCTGGAACGCGGTCATGCTTGCCGCGCACCCAGGCCAGCAGGCCGAAGCCGATCTCGCGCTCGCCCATGATCACCACATCGGCGCCGAGCCCGCCTAGATAGTCCTCTTCCCGAGAGTGGCGGACGCGGGCGACGATGCGCAGGCCCGCATTGCGCTTTCGGCTCTGCTCGATGATCTGGCCGGCCTCGAAGACATTGGTGCCGGTGACGATGAGCTGGCTCGCGGCGCCGATATCGGCGCGGTCGAGCGTTGTCGGGTCGGCGGCGTTGCCGGGGATCACCGCGATGCCCATGGCGCGCGCCGCCTCGATGGCGCCGGATGCATCCTCGATGACGAGAAGATCGGCGCCATCGGCCAGAAGACCCTCGCCCACCACGCTGCCGACGCGCCCGAAGCCGACCAGCACGATATGGCCGCTGCGCGATATCGTGTCGGCCACCGGCCCGTCGGGGACCGGCTCGCCGGGCTCGATGCGCGGGCCGGGAACGCGCGCCTCGATGCCCGGGCGGGCCCGCTCGAGGATGAAGAACACCAGCGGGTTGAGAAGGATCGAAATCAGCGCCCCGGCGAGGATCAGGTCTCGGCCTTCGGGCGGCAGGATGGCGAGGGCGACGCCCATCGAGGCGAGCACGAAGGAAAATTCGCCGATCTGCGCGAGGCCCGCGGAAACGGTCAGGCCTGTCGCCGCCGTATGGCGGAACAGCATGCCGACCGCGAAGCCGGCGACCGATCTTGCCACGACGATGATCAGCACAACGGCCAGCAGCGGCAGCGGGCTGGAAACCAACACCGCCGGATCGAACAGCATGCCGAGCCCGACGAAGAACAGCACCGAAAAGGCTTCGCGCAGCGGCAGGGTCTCGCGTGCCGCGCGGTTGCTCAGTTCGCTCTCGGACAGGATCAGGCCGGCAAGGAAGGCGCCGAGCGCCAGCGGCACGCTGAACAGCTCGGCGGTTCCCAGCGCGATCCCCAATGCGATGGCGAGCACGCCGAGGCGGAACAGCTCGCGCGAGCCGGTCTGGGCGGTGACGTGCAGCGCCCAGGGGATGACGCGCCGGCCGACGACCAGCATGAAGCCGGCAAAGGCGACGATCTTGACGAGGGTCAGCGCCAGCACGCCCCACAGGCCTATCTCGGTGCTCAGCAGGCGTTCGACGAAGGCGACATAGGGATCGTAAAAGCCCACATATTGCGCGCCGGCGACGGCTGCGACCGCCGGGATCAGCACCAGCGCTAGCACCATGGCGAGGTTCTCGACCACCAGCCAGGCCGTGGCAACGCGCCCGTGCTCGGTGTCCTTGAGGCGCCGTTCCTGCAGGGTCTTGAGCAGCACGACGCTCGAAGCGGCCGATAGGGCGATGCCGAAGATGAGGGCGGCGAACAGGTCCCAGCCGAGCAGCAGGCCGAGCCCGGCGCCGAGCGCGGTGGCGACCGCGATCCGGACCGCGGCGCCGGTCACGGCGGCCGCGCGCACGTTCAGCAGATCGCGCAGCGAGACGTGCAGCCCGACGCCGAACAGCAGCAGCACGACGCCGATCTCGGCGAGATGGGTGGCGAGAACCGGGTCGGTTGCGAATCCGGGCGTCTGGGCGACGACCAGGCCCGCGACGAGATAGCCGATCAGCGGCGGCATGCGCAGCCGGCTGGCGATGGCGCCGAAGACGAAGGCGAGCACCAGACCTGCGACGAGAGGGGCGATCAGGGGCAGGTCCAGCGGCATCGGCGGCTCCATTGATCCGTCGCGTTTTCGAACCGGAAACGTTCAAGCAACAGCGCGGAATAACGCGACCGCGATGATGGGGTAAGGGTGTGTCCCTTGCAAGGCAGGTTCGAGCGCAAAACGGCGCGACGCACCGCCCCCCGAAGCGCTCCATCTGTTTGTTGCGCATCGGATCGATCCGAAAACCGCTTCGCACTTTTCGGTCCGATGCTTAGATCGACTGCATCTCGCGCAGCAGGCGTGCCGGGCGCAGCGACAGCACGCGCCACAGGGTCATGCCGCCGAGCAGGGCGGTGATGACGATGGCGCCGAGGCCGACCAGCGCCAATGTCGGCGCATCGAGCGTAAAGGCGACGTCGAGCAGCACGCGCGACAGGCTGAAGGCGAGGCCGACGCCGATGGGTATCGCCACCAGAGTCGCCAGCAGCGCCAGGATGGAGAACTGGACGAGCGCGGCGCCGGCGATCTCGAAACGCTGCGCGCCGAGCACCTTGGTGATGACGGCGTCGGATTCGCGCTGCCGCCTGCCGGTCGCGAGGCTGCCGATCAGCACCAGCAATCCGTTGGACACCGCGAGCGCGCCCACGGCGCCTGCGGCGAAGGAGAGCTGGCTGAGCGCGGCGGTGATCTGTTCGAGCGTCGCGCCGATGGCGATGAAGCGCACGTCGAAGAATTCGGCGGCCAGCATGCGCTCGACCTCGGTCTCGCGGCCCTCGCGCGCGGTGACGGCGCCGAGCAGCGTTGCGGGATAGTCTTCCAGCACGCCGGGCGAGAAGGCGACGAGGAAGTCGATGCCGCCCTGCCAGGAATAGTCGCGGAAATTGGCGACTTCGGCGGTGACGATCTCGCCGAAGACGGAAAAGCTCAGTTCATCGCCGATGCGGATGTCGAGGCCCTGGCGCAGGTTCTGGTGCAGCGAGACGAGCGCGGGGCCGGTATGGTTCGCGGTCCACCACTCGCCCTCGACGAGGCGCGAGGTGGCCGGCATCTCGGCGCGCCAGGTGAGCGGGATTTCGCCTGAAAGCAGGAAGGAGGCTTCGGGGCCGCGTCCGGTCAGGTCTTCGGCGGGGGTGTCGTTAAGGGCGACGAAGCTGCCGCGCAGCATGGGGGTGGCGGTGAAGCGGATGATGTCGCCGCCGGGCCGGGCGGCCAGGGCCTCGAGCTCTTCGACCTCGTCCGGGAACAGGTCGGACGCGACGAGAGTCGGGGCGTCGAATACCGAGGCGCCGAGGAATTCGTTGCGCAGATTGGCGCCGAGCACCAGGACGACCACCAGCGTCGCCAGCGCCAGGCCGATCGAGACGATGATGGCGGCGGAATTGCCGGTGGCGCCGACGATGGCGCGGATGGCTCGGCGCAGCGGCGCGAAGCGTGCGGGCGGCAGGATCTTGAGAATCAGCATGAACAGGGCGATGGCGAGGCGCAATATGCCGACGGCGGCGAGGCTGGCGCCGGCAAAGGCCAGCACCACCAGCCAGTCGCCGGTGAGAATCTGCGCCAGCCACAGAAACAGCAGGCCGGCGACGACGAGCGGCACGATCTCGCCCGAGCGCAGCAGGGAAGGCCAGTCGATGGGCGGCGCGCCGAGCCCGCGCGAGCGGAACAGGCTGGCCGGGCTGATCCCCTGGGCCTGCACCAGCGGCAAATAGGAGAAGGCGAAGGCGGTCGACAACCCGACGCCGGCGGCGACCAGCAGCGCCACGATGTCGAGGCGCGCATCGAGCGGCACGCCGATGGCCTCGCCGATGACCGGCAGGGTGACCAGCCCGATGGCGCCGCCGATCAGAAGGCCGATGCCGACGCCGACCAGGGCGAGCGCCAGCACCTGCACGAAGAAATGCACGAACACCCGCCAGCGCCCGGCGCCGAGCGAGCGCAGCACGGCGATGACGCCGGCGCGCTCGGCGACATAGGCCGACATGGCGCTCCACACGCTGACGCCGCCGATCAGCAGCGAGGCCAGCCCGACGATGACGAGGAAGTTCATGAACAGGCGATAGTAGCGCAGCATCGGCCCGAGCCCGTCCAGCGCCGAGCGGATTTCCCAGCCGCCGCCGAGCTCCGCCGTCAGCCGGGCCCGGATCGCTTCCGGATCGCCCTCCGGCTCGAGCTGCAGCTTGTAGCGGAAATAGGTGCCGAGCCCGGGCAGCGGCGAGGTGCGGTCGGAGACGGCGGCGAAGCCGTCTGTGCCGATCAGCGCCGGCAGGCCGAGCCTAAAGCCGCGCACGGGATCGTCGGGCAGGGCGGTGAGAAAGCCGCGCACCGTGAACTCCGTGCCGCCGATCGCGATCACGTCGCCGATGCCGAGACCGAGCTGGTCTAGCATGACCGGATCGACCAGGGCGCCGAAACGGCCGTCGGCGAAATCGGTCAGGCTGGCGGGGTTCTCGTTCGCGGCCAGTTGCGGGCTGCTCACCCGCCCGAGCAGGGGATAGTCGGGGCCGGCGGCGATGAGGTCGACAAAGGCCTCGCTGGTCGGGCTTTCGGCGCGCACATTGGTGTCGACCACATTGGCGATGCGGCCGTAGCGCGACAGGATCTCGATCTCGCCGACATCGGCGCTGCGGTCCGAACGGGTCAGTTCGAGATCGCCGCCCATCAGGGTCGCCGCGTTCTCGTTGACGGCGCTGGTGATGGCGGCGCCGACGGTCGAGACGCCGGCGATCAGCGCGGTTCCGACGGCAAGGCACAGGATGAGCAGGGTGAAGCGGCCGAGATCGCCCAGCATCTCCTTGAGCCCGACGCGGCTCGCGGCGAGGAAGCCGCGCATCAGCCGGCGGCGCGGCGCGTTTCGGCTAGCCGGCCCTCGGTCATGGTGAAGACGCGGTCGGCGCGCGCGGCGAGATCGGGGTCGTGCGTGATCAGCACCACGGTGGTGCCGTTGCGCCGCGCCAGCTCGAACATCAGTTCGATCACCACCTCGCCGGTCTTATGGTCGAGATTGCCGGTCGGCTCGTCGGCCAGCAGCAGTTTCGGGCTGGTGACGAGCGCGCGCGCCAGCCCGACGCGCTGCTGCTCGCCGCCGGACAGCGCGGCGGGGCGATGATCGTAGCGCTTGGCGAGGCCGACTGCGTCGAGCGTCTCGCCGGCGATGCGCCTGACGCTGGCCATGTCGAGATCGGGCCGCGCGATCTCAAGCGCCAGCCCGACGTTGTCGCGCGCGCTGAGCGCGGGGATGAGGTGGAAGCTCTGGAAGACGATGCCGAGCGTGCGGCGGCGAAAATTTGCCAGCGCATCCTCGTCGAGACCGGAAATCGTCGTACCGTCTATGGTGATCGTGCCGGCGGTGGGGCGCTCCAGTCCGGCGAGCAGCATGAGCAGGGAGGTCTTGCCGCTTCCCGAGGGGCCGACGATGGCGACCACCTCGCCGGCACCGACGGCCAGATCGACATGCTTGAGGATTTCCAGCGGCTTGCCGGCGACGTCGACGGCATATCCGACCCCCGTGGCATTGATGATCGGCAGGCCGGCGCGTTGACCTAATTCGATTTTGTGACTTGCGGGG
>JAEWHZ010000254.1 GCA_023387585.1 Pseudomonadota bacterium | reverse complement strand
CCGGGCAATCTCACCGAGAGGGAGCCGGGCGGCTCCGATTCGGTTTTCGCGAGATCGCAATGGGCTTCAACGTGCCGACGCTGGCGCCGGTCATCCTGCTGGTCGCCTCGAACCTGTTCATGACCTTCGCCTGGTACGGGCATCTGAAATTCCCCGGCGCCGCACTCTGGCTGGTGGTGCTGATCAGCTGGGGAATCGCGTTCTTCGAATACTGGCTGGCCGTTCCTGCCAACCGCATCGGGCACGCGGTCTATTCGGGCGCCGAGCTGAAGACGATCCAGGAGGTCATCTCGCTGTCGGTCTTCGCGCTGTTCGCCGTGTTCTATCTCGGCGAACGCTTCACGCTGAACCATGGCATCGGCTTCACCCTGATCGCGCTCGGCGCCTTCTTCATTTTTCGTGGGCCGTTTCGGTAGCGTTTTTTTTTCGCGTGCATTCGGGAGTTCCGGCATTGATTCACAAGGAGAAATTGCCGGTCGGGCACGAATATGAACGAGTATGTTATAACATAATGGAATGATTGGCCGCCGACGCCGGCCAATTGCCCGCCCCTCGGGGGGAACGGCGCTACACCCATCGCAGATCGAAGCGCCCGCCCCGGTCAGTCCGCCAGGCAGTCGGTGAGGCCGGTGGCGAGGTTGCGCAGCAATTGCGCGTAGTGATCGCGGCCCGCGGGGATGGTGCCGCCTTCAGGGTCGAGAATGCCGGCGCGCGCTTCGGAGCCCTCGATGATGGTCGCGACCACGGCCGGCTCGAATTGCGGCTCGGCGAAGACGCAGGTGGCGCCGAGCTCGGCAAGGCGGCTGCGCAGCTCGGCGATGCGGGCGGCACCGGGGGCGATCTCGGGCGACACGGTTATGCTGCCGGCCACCGCGAGGCCGAAGCGGGCCTCGAAATACTGATAGGCGTCATGGAAGACGATGAAGCTGCGATCGGCGAGCGGGGCCAGCGCGGTTTCGATCTCGCCGGAAAGCGTTTCGAGCCCGGCGACGGCCTGTTCGGCATTGGCGGCATAGGTCGCGGCGTTTTCCGGGTCGGCTTCGGACAGGCTCGCGGCGATGGCCTCGACCATATGCACGGCATTGTCGGGGTCGAGCCAGAAATGCATGTCACCGGCACCGTGGTGGTGGCCGGCATGGTCGTGGCTGTGATCGTGATCTTCATGCGCGTGATCATCGCCGTCGTGGCCGTGGTCATCGTGGTCATGGCCCTCGTGATCATGATCGTCGTGGGCGTGATCATGGTCATGTACGTGATCATGTCCATGATCGTGCCCGCCATGGTCGTGCGCCTCGAAGGCGCCGCCCTCGCGCACCGGCAGCAGGGCGATGCCGGGCGCCTCGGCCAGCTCGACCACCACCGCATCGCCGGCCAGGCTGTCGAGCGCGCTTTCGAGGAACAGCTCCATGCCGTGGCCGGTCCAGAACACGATGTCGGCGCCTTCGAGCAGCGCCGCATCGGACGGGCGCATGGTATAGGTGTGCGGCGAGGCGTTGCCGGCGACCAGCAGGCCGGGCTCGGCCACCCCCTCCATCACCTGCGTCACAAGGGCATGCAGCGGCTTGATGGAAACGACGACATCGGGCGCGGCCCGGGCGATGCCGGCGAAAGCGAGGCTCGTGAGCAGCGCGAGCCCGGTGGTGCACAGCCAGGCGCGGCGTTGGATCGAGTGCATGTCGTCTCCATGTTGAATGTGCGCTGGAATGTTATGACATTACGTCAGTTGCGACGTTATGCTATAACGTCTATATCCACGTCAAGCAGGCGTTTCGGGCCTGTGGAGATTTTTGTTTCATGGACAAGCCGCTCACGCGCGAGCCGTTGATTTCGCTTCAGAACGTCGCCGTCGAGCGCGGCGCGCGGGCGCTGGTGCGCAATATCGACCTGTCGATCTCGCGCGGCGAGATCGTGACGCTGATCGGCCCCAACGGCTCGGGAAAATCGACCACCGCCAAGGTGGTGACGGGCGTGCTCAAGCCCACCGGCGGCCGCGTGACGCGGCAACCGGGGCTCACCATCGGCTATGTGCCGCAAAAGCTTTCCATCGACTGGACGCTGCCGCTGACCGTCGAGCGCCTGATGAGCCTGACCGGGCGCCACGCAAGCGACGAGATCACCGCAGCGCTCGAGGCCGTCGGCATGGCGCATATCCGCCGCGCCGCGGTGCAGGAGCTGTCGGGCGGCGAGTTCCAGCGCGTGCTGTTCGCGCGCGCCATGATCCGCAAGCCCGACCTGATGGTGCTCGACGAGCCGGTGCAGGGCGTCGATTTCGCCGGCGAGGTGGCGCTCTACCAGTTGATCCGCGAGATTCGCGACCGCACGCGCTGCGGCATATTGATGATCAGCCACGATCTGCACGTGGTGATGGCCGAGACCGACACGGTGCTGTGCCTCAACGGCCATGTGTGCTGCCGGGGCACGCCGGACACGGTCAGGACGAGCCCGGAATATCTCGCCCTGTTCGGCGAACGCGCAGCCGGGGCGCTGGCGCTCTACACCCATCATCACGACCACCACCACGGCCCCGACGGCAGCATCGACCACACGCATCATCACCATCATCACGACCATGCCGGGGAGGACGCACGCCATGCTGGGTGATTTCTTTACCCGCGCGCTGATTGCCGGCGTCGGGCTGGCGCTGGTCACCGGGCCGCTGGGCTGCTTCGTCGTCTGGCGGCGCATGGCCTATTTCGGCGACACCATGGCGCATTCGGCGCTGCTCGGCGTCGCCATCGCGGTGATGGGCTCGGTCAACCCTACGCTCGGCGTGTTCGCGGTAGCCGCCCTGGTGGCGGCGGCGCTGATCGTGCTGCAACGCCAGCAGACGCTGTCGACCGACGTGCTGCTGGGCATATTGTCGCATTCGACGCTGGCCGTGGGGCTGGTGCTGGTCGGGTTCCTCACCAGCGTGCGCATCGACCTGATGGGGCTCTTGTTCGGCGATATCCTCGCCGTCTCGGTCACCGACATCGCCATCATCTATGGAGGGGGCGCGGCCATCCTCGCCGTGCTGTTCCTCGCCTGGCGCCCGCTGCTCGCCTCGACGGTCAGCCCGGAGCTGGCCGAGGCCGAGGGCCTGCGCCCCGAGGCCGGCCGCATCGTATTGATGATCCTGATGGCCAGCGTCATCGCCATCGCCATGAAGCTGGTGGGCGTGCTGCTGATCACCTCGCTGCTGATCATCCCCGCCGCCACGGCGCGCCGCTTCAGCCCGACGCCCGAGGCCATGGCCGCCGTCGCCGCCGGCATCGGCGTGCTGTCCGTGGTCGGCGGGCTGTTCGCCTCGCTGAACTGGGACACCGCCTCGGGCCCGTCGATCGTGGTGACGGCGCTGGTGATCTTCCTCGTTTCCCTGGCCGTTCCGGTGGGCCGACTGCTCGCCCGGCCTGACATGAACCGGACTGGAGGTTGAACATGCACAGCCATGGCATTCCTGCCGATCTGACCCGCAACCAGGCGCTGGTGCTCAACGCGCTCAGCCACTCGCGCGCGCCGCTCAGCGCCTATGACATTCTCGACCGGCTGCGCGGCGACGGGCTGCGCGCGCCGCTGCAGGTCTATCGCGCGCTCGACAAGCTGGTGGAGCGCGGGCTGGCGCACCGGCTCGAATCGCTCAGCGCCTTCGTCGCCTGCGCCGACGCGCAGTGCCACCGCACCGGAAGGGGGCTGACCGCCTTCGCCATCTGCGACGATTGCGGACAGGTCGACGAATTCTCCGACGCGGTGATCGAGGCGCGCCTGGGCGAGTGGGCGAGCGGCACGGGCTTCAAGGCCGAGCGCACGACGATGGAAATCCGCGGCAAATGCGAGGCGTGCGCGGCGGCATAGGAACACGCTGCGTGTCATCCCGGGCGAAGGCCCGGGACCCATCGCCAAAAGCAGTAATCTGCACCATGGCGCTTCGGGGCCGACCTCTCGTGATTGGCCCCGGCCTGCGCCGGGGTGACAACCGAGGGTGCGGCGGGTTTGGAGCGTCGCCGATTCCGATGGGCTACGAAGCGGTGAGAAACCGGATCGTGGCGGTGCCGTAGGTGCGGGTGTCGTCGAGCGAAAAACCTTCGGGCAGCGTCACCTCGGCATCGCTGCTTTCCTCGAACACCAGCATCGCCCCGGGGGCCAGCCAGTTGCCGGCGCGCAGGCTTTCGAGCGCCGCTTCGCCCAGCCCCCTGCCATAGGGCGGGTCGAGGAATACGAGGTCGAACGGCCTGAGCGAGCCGATGGGGCCGAGCGCGGTGGCATCGCGACGCAGCAGCTTGCTGATCCCGCCGATGCCGAACGAATCGATATGGTCGCGGATTAGCCCGCGCGCCTCGACGCCGCTGTCGACGAAGGTCACCTGGCTCGCCCCGCGCGACAGAGCCTCGAGCCCGAGCGCACCGGTGCCGGCGAACAGGTCGAGCACGCGCTTGCCCTCAAGGCTCGGGCCGAGGCGGCTGGCGAGGATGTTGAACACGGATTCGCGCACGCGGTCGGACGTCGGCCGGATGGTCTCATCCGCCGGCGTCTTGAGCTGCTTGCCGCGGAATTTTCCGGCGACGATGCGCATGGATCACTCGCTCTTGCGCGGCGGGCGCGGTGGGCGGCCGCCCTTGCCACCCGGTCCGCCACGCGGCTTGCCGCCGGTGCCGGGACGCGCAGGGCGCGCGCCGGGCCTGCC
>JAEWHZ010000242.1 GCA_023387585.1 Pseudomonadota bacterium | reverse complement strand
GGACGGGCCTGATGCCCGTCCGCACTGTGTCCGTCATGAAAGACACTCCGTGTTGCTGGTCTTTGATTTGTCGCGTTTCCGAACCGCAAAAGTGCGACCCACTTTTGCTAGAAACGCTCCACTAGTCGCGCGCGAATATTTCGTAGTGGAGCGCATCCGGGTGGTCGGAGAGATGGAAGACCCCGTCGATCTCGTCCTCGCTGATGTCGTAATCGTAGAGGAAGTCGAACCACTCCCTCACCTCGGCGCGCAGATCGTAGTCGAAGTGCTCGGGGTGGGCGACCATGGCCAGCCACTTCCACATCAGCGGGGATTCCTGGTTGCCCGAATCCCACCAGGTCGCGCCCATCGGCATCTTGTAGACACGCCGGTCCTGGGCGGCCCGGGTCTGCGACAGGAACGGGTCGTCATAGACGTCCTGCGGCACGAGATCGCTGCCCGTATAGGCGGCGTCCTCGTAATTGTTCAGCAAGATGATGTCGGGATCCCAGGCCAGGGCCTGTTCGGGGGTGAAGTCGATGCTGGCTGCGCCGCCTTCGGAGACGCTCTCCGTGCCGACCAGCCGCATGAACCAGTTGCGGTATTCGGACTCGACCGTGCCGCCGCGCGTCTGCCAGCCGCCATGGAAACGGTAGAAATAGAGGATGCGCGGGCTTTCGAGATCGGGGATGGAAGCCACCTGCTCGGCAAGTTCCTCGCGGACCTCGACATGGCGCGCGATGATGGCGTCGGCCTGGGTGGTGTCGCCATGCACCAGCGCCGAGAGCCGCAGCAGGTGATCGAGTTTTTCCTCATGCCCGGTGTCGACCCCGACCGCGGTCAGGCCCGCATTCTGGAGGACATCGAGCGGCGAGGTGATCCACTGGAAGACGACGTCCGGATCGTATTTGAGGATTTCCTCGACATTGGGATCGAAGTTCGAACCGACGATGATGTCGGTGGGCGTGTCGAGCAGCTCGGGCCAGATGCGGTGCGCGAGGCCGAGATTGATCGACTTCTCGGCGCGCGGGTGCATGCCGACCAGCGTGTCGGAGCTGCCGACCGTGGTGGCGATGACGGGCGGCAGCGGGATCGGAATCGAGACGACGCGCTCCGCCGGCTCGCTCATCGTGATTTCGTTGCCGGCCATGTCCTCGAAGACGATATCCTGGGCGAAAGCGTTCGCTCCGACAAGCGCCATCGCGCCCGCCAGCAGCAGGTGTTGGGTTCTCAATTCGATTCTCCTGTCGGCCGCCGGTGGGAGAGACGGCGACTGATGGAGCCTTAAAAAACCTGATTCTAACTGTCAAGTTTGAAGGTGCGGGAGTCGATTTTGTCGCATGCCCAATACGGCGACGGGGCGGAAAATTCTCTCAAGCCGGCGTAGCGAAGACGGGGCAGCGGGCCATGCGCTCGATGGCCTCTTCGAGCGTTGCGCGGGTGCAGCCGAAGTTCAGCCGTACGAACTGCCCATAGGCCGAGCCGAAATCGCTGCCGGCGCTCATGGCCACCCCGGCCTGCTCGAGGAAATAGGCCTGCGGGTCCGGCAGGCCGAGCGCGGTGCAGTCGAGCCAGGCCAGATAGGTCGCCTGCGGCGCCAGCATACTTATGCCGGGCAGGCGGTTCGCGACGGCATCGAGCAGATAGTCCCGGTTGCCCTGAAGATAGCGCACGACCTGCTCGCGCCAGCCCGAGCAATCGCGGAACGCGGCCAGCATGGCCTCGAGCCCGAGGACGTTGACGCTGTCCACCATTCCCAGCCGTGCCCCGTCGAACCGGGCCCGCAGTTCCGGGTTCTCGACGATGGCGAAGGCTGCCTTGAGGCCCGGGATGTTGAAGGTCTTGGCCGCAGACATCAGGGTGATGGTGCGCTGCGCTATCGCGGCGTCGAGCGAGGCGATCGGAACGTGCCGCCGCCCGTCGAATACGAGCTCGCAATGGATTTCATCCGAGATGATCGGCTTGTCGCCCGTCGCCGAAGCGAGCGCCAGAAGCTCGTCTTCATCATAGACCTTGCCGGTCGGATTGTGAGGATTGCACAGCAATACCGCATCCGCCATGGCCAGCGTCCGGCGCTGCTCACCGATCGGCCGATCCACATCGAAATCGAGCCGCGTCAGGTCCCAATGGCGGGGCGCGCTCAGGATCGGCCGGTAGATCGGCGCCTGGATGGCCAGCACCTGCCCCGGCGACAGCAGCGCCTTGATGGCCATGTTGAACCCGGGCTCGACCCCGGGCAGGAACACGATATCCTCGGGCGCGATCGTCCAGCCATATTTGTCCGCCATGTCGGCGACGATCTGATGGCGCAGTTCCGGCCGGGCCCCGCAATAGCCCAGCACCGGATGCTGCAGCCGCTGGGTGATCGCCGCGATGATTTCCGGCGCGGCCGCGAAGTCCATGTCGGCGACCCACATCGGCAGCACATCCGAGCTGTAGCGGCTCCACTTGTTGCTGCCGGTGTTGCGCCGCTCGATCCGGGCGTCGAAATCGTATTCCAAGCCTAGAGTCCCCTGATCATTCCGCCATCAATGCGGATCATGCTGCCAGTGATCAAGCCGGCCTGCGGGTTGGCAGAAAAGCCAGCGCGCGCTTGCCGTCCAGTCACTTATCCATCAGCCCAGCGCCTCCAGTCTGCGCTCCTGGCGTTGGATAATGCGCTCGACCTCGGCCACGGCGTCCGGCGCCAGCTGCGTGCCCGGGCGGCGCTGCGTGGCGCCGCCAATGGCGCCGCGCTTGGCCAAGGTGTATTTGCGCACGGCCAGCCCCAGCCCCGGCTGCTGCTCGTAGCGCGCCAGCGGCAGATAGGCGTCGAACAGGTCCTGGGCCCGGTCCATGTCGCCCTCGGCGGCCAGGCGCACCACGTCGACCATCATTTCCGGATAGGCAAAGCCGGTCATCGCGCCGTCGGCGCCGCGCGCCATCTCCTCGGGCAGGAACATCCCGCCATTGCCGCACAACACCGACAGACGCCGCCGCCCCTTGCTCTCCGCCGCCCGGATCGCCGAGATTTTCGCCAGCCCCGGCCAGTCCTCGTGCTTGAGCATGACGATCGAGGGCATGGCCTCGATAATGCGCCCCAGCAGCCCGTTGGAGATATGGATGCCGGTTACCAGCGGAAAATCCTGCAGCACGATCGGAACGTCGCTGCCGATGGTGGCCACCACGGTCTCGTAATAGGCAAAGATCTGGTCGTCGGTCTTGAGCGAGGCGGACGGCATGACCATGACGCCGGCCGCGCCCATGTCCATCACCGCCTTGGTCAGTTCCTCGATAGCGGCGAGGCCGGGGGCGGACACCCCGACGACGACGGGCTTGCCGCCGGCGCGGGCGAGCGTGCGCCGCGCGAGATCGAGCGCTTCGTGCTGCGTCAGCTTGGGCGCCTCGCCCATCATCCCCAGAATGGTCAGTCCGTCCGCGCCCTTGTCGAAATAGAAGTCCACCATGCTGTCGACGCTGGCATGGTCGACCGCCATGGTCTCGGTGAACGGGGTAACGGCAATGACGAAGACACCCTTCGTCCCGGTGGTGATCTGAGTCATCAATCGTCCTGTCGTTGAAACCAGTGATGAGGGCCGCGCGCGGCATAGGCGCCGTCGCCGGGGGCGTTGACGATATTTATGCCGTCCCAGGCCAGCTTGCCGCCGACATAGGTGCGCATCACCCGGCAGTCGAACCGCCGCCCGTGGAACGGGCTCCAGTTGAGCTCGTCATGCGCCCGGGCTTCGTCCCACACGAAGGCGCCCGGCGCGATGATGGTGATATCGGCGTCGGCGCCGGGATGCAGCACGCCCTTGCGCGGCCACAGCCCGAAGAATTTCGCCGGCCGTTCGGCGAGTTGCGCGACCGTCAGTTGCAAGGCATCGAGGTGGCGCCGCGCCGCGCCGGTGTAGAAAGCCGGCAGCAGCGTTTCGAGCCCCGGAACGCCGGCGCCCGCGTCGAATATCGAGGGCGTGAGCTTGTTGTCGACCGGCCAGCTGGAATGGTCCGAGCTGACGAAAGCCACCCGCCCCTCAACGACCGCGCCCCACAGCGCTTCCAACTGGCCCGGCCGGATCGGCGGATTGACCTTCATGCGCGCGCCGAGCGCCTCGTCGGCCTGCGGGTCGAACCACAGATAGTGGACGCAAAGCTCGCCCGTCGAACGGAACCCGTCGCGCCGATAGGTCTCGACCAGTTGAAAGCCGCGCGCCGAGGTCAGGTGCACGATATGGGCGTGCGCGCCGGAAAGCGCGCCCAACTCCAGGAAATGCGCCGTCGAGGCCTGCTCGGCCGCCAGGGGACGGCTGGAGGAATGGGCCGCGATCCCGTTCTCGCCGGCGGCCTGTGCCCGCGCGATCCGGGCGCGCACGATCTCCTGATCCTCGTTATGGATGCCCAGCGGCACATCGGTCGGCGCCAGCGCCTCGAACAGGTCCAGCACCTGGTCGGCGCCGATGCGCGGGAATCGCGTCGGGCTGGACTCGAAGCCGGAAATCTTGAAGGCGACAACACCCCCCTCGATCAGCCGGGGCACCGCCGACATGTCCTGAGCCGGCATCACGGTGGCGTAGAGCGCGACATTGCAGTGCGCATAAGCCGCGATGGCCGCCTTCTTCGCCTCGAGCCGCTCGGGCGTGTCGAGCGGCGCCGGGTTGTCATAGGGCATGTCGACGATGGTCGTGACCCCGCCGGCCACGGCCGAACGGGTGGTGGACTCAATGCCCGGCAAACCGCGATAGCTGCCCGCATGGGTCTGCCCGTCGATCACGCCGGGAATGATGATACCGTCTGCGGCGTCGTGCAGCTGCGCCGCATCCGGCGCTGCCCCGTCCCCGATGGCGGCGATCCTGCCGCCCCTGATGGCCAGCCAGCCGTTGCGGATCGGCCCGGTCGGCGTGACGACCGTGCCGCGGATCACCTCGTCCATGGTCAGCGTCTCTTGGTGCGATATTGAAGGTCGAGCGTCGTGGCGGCCAGGGCCACGCCGGCCTGCACCGGATCCACGACCGGAAGGCCCAGCGTCTCCTCGAGCCGCGCCCGGTAGCCGCCCAACCCGGCGCAGCCCAGAATAACGACATCGGCGCCGTCCGCGTCGCGCAGCGCCACCCCGGTGCGCAGCACCACGTCGACGACGTCCCCAGCCATAAGCGCGGGAATGGTCATGTCGATCGAGCGGTCGCCCGCCAGCCGCCGATCGAGCTGCAGCGCCTCGAGATAGCGCCGGTGGCGCCCGATCGAGGAGGGACCCAGCGATACGATGCCGAACTGCTTTCCCAGGCCCAGCGCCGACAGATAGGCGGCTTCGGCAATGCCGATCACCGGCTTGTCCGTCGCCACACGCACCCGCTCGATGCCCGGATCGGAAAAACAGGCCAGCACATAGGCATCGGCGGAAATCTCGCCCATCATCTCGATGACGTTCGGAATCACCTGCTCCACATGCGCGTCGGTCTCGATGCCGGGCGGGGACTTGGCCAGCTCCACGCACTGCACGTCATGGCGGGCGAGGGACGTCACGATGGAAAGGCACTCCCGCATCGAGGCGGTAACCGATGGCGAGCTGTTCGGATTGATGACGAGAATCGAAGGCACAGTGCACCCGCAGTTGAATATATTACGTAATATACTACTTGGTGCAGCACGGAAAGGGGTATCTGGTTTCCAACAGCTCGCCCGCCCATGCCACCATGGGCAGCCGAAAAAACAGCCGACGATCAACGAAGGAACGGTGGCTTGAGGAACATCGAAGCGTTGAGCAAGACCAAGACCTCCCTGACCGAGCAGGCCTATACGCAGTTGCGCGAGCGGATCATCACCGGCGAGTTGTCGCCCGGCAGCGAGATGAGCGAGCTCGAGCTGGCCGACCAGCTCTCCATGAGCAAGACACCGGTGCGCGAGGCCCTCGGGCGCCTCAGCATCGAGGGGCTGGTGGAAGCCTTTCCGCGCCGCGGCTACCGGGTGACCTCGGTCACGATCAAGGACATGAACGACCTCTTCGCCGTCAGGGCCATGCTGGAGGGCACGGCCGGCGCCCTCGCCGCCGTCAATCTCACCGAAACCGAATATGAACGGCTCGATGCCCTGGCCGATGCCAGCTATGTGCGCGGCGAGAACACCAGCATCCAGAGTTTCGTGCGCACCAACGAGGCCTTCCACTCGGCCATCGCCCGCGCCACGCGGAACCCGCGGCTGTACAGCCTCGTGGTCAGCCACCTCGAAGAATGCGGCCGCTTCTTCTACATGGGCGCCCAGGTTCGCGACGTGAACCCGGAAACCACCAATGATCACCACCGCATCGTCGCGGTGCTGCGCGAGCGCGACCCCGAAAAGGCCCGCGACGCCATGGTCGAGCACAATGAGAACACCCGCCAGGGCCTTCTCAAGGCCCTCATCGACAGGTCGACCAGCGGCCTGTCGTTTTAGATTTGTCGCGTTTTCGAACCGCTTTGGCTCAGGCGGCCATTTCCGGTTCGGCGAGCTGCACCAGATGGCCGGGCGACACCTCGCGATAGCGCCGTTGCGGCGGCACGTAATCCGGGTCGCGCACCGGGCTGCGGATTTCATCGGTGTCGGCGGCCCGGCCGAGATGCCGGCGCGCCGGATCGGCGACGGGCACCGCCGCCAGCAGTTTTCGCGTGTAGGGGTGCTGCGGATTGCCGAAGATGGCGGCGCGCGGCCCGGTCTCGACGATCTCGCCCAGATACATCACCGCCACCCGGTGGCTCACTCGCTCCACCACCGCCATGTCGTGCGAGATGAACAGATAGCCCAGCTTCAGCCGCTCCTGCAGTTCGAGCATCAGATTGACCACCTGCGCCTTCACCGAGACGTCGAGCGCCGACACCGCCTCGTCAGCCACGATCAGGCTGGGATTGAGCGCCAGGGCGCGGGCGATGGCCACCCGCTGGCGCTGCCCGCCGGAAAATTCGTGCGGAAAGCGGCTCGCCATGTCGGCCTGCAGCCCGACGCGGCCAAGCAGCTCGGCCACCTGCTCGCGCGCCTGCACCCGCGCCGCCAGCCCGTGGCTCAGCAAGGGCTCGGCGATGGCGTCGCCGATCCGCATGCGCGGATTGAGGCTCGAGAAGGGGTCCTGGAAGATCATCTGCATGTGACGCCGCCGGGCGTTCAGCGTCCGCCGGCTCATGGCCAGCACGTTCTCGCCCGCGACCGTGATCGTCCCGCTGGTCGGCTCGACAAGCCTGAGCACGGAGCGCCCGGTCGTCGACTTGCCGCAGCCCGATTCGCCCACGATGGACAGGGTTTCGCCCGGCTGCAGCGAAAAGCTCACATCCTCCACCGCATGCACCCGTCCGACCACCCTGCCGAACAGGCCCGAGCGGATATCGAAGCGCGTGGTCAGGTTCTTCACCTCCAACACGGGCTCGCCCGGAACCACCGTATCGGCGTGCTCGCGCGCCGGAACTGTTGCGCCGGTTTCGACGTCGACGATGGGGAACGCCGTCGGCTGCGCATGCCCCGCCATCGAGCCCAGCTGCGGCACCGCGGCCAGCAGGGCGCGCGTATAGACCTGCTGCGAGCGCGCAAAGATCGCCTCGGTGGTATCGGCCTCGAGCGCGCGCGAGCGGAACATCACCACGGTACGGTCCGAAATCTCGGCCACCACGCCCATGTCATGGGTGATGAACAGCACGCCCATATTCTCCTCGCGCTGCAACTGCTTGATGAGCTCGAGAATCTGCGCCTGGATAGTCACGTCGAGCGCGGTGGTCGGCTCGTCGGCAATCAGCAGCTGCGGCTTGCACGCCAGGGCCATGGCGATCATCACGCGCTGCAGCATGCCGCCGGAAAGCAGGTGCGGAAACTCGTCGAAGCGGCGCGCCGCGGCCGGAATGCGCACGCGGTCCAGCAGTTGGATCGTCTGATTGCGCGCTTCCGCCCGGCTGACGCCGCGATGGCGGATGATGGTTTCGGCGATCTGGTGTCCCACGCTCAGCACCGGGTTGAGGCTGGTCATCGGCTCCTGGAAGATCATGCCGATCCGGTTGCCGCGAATCGCCTGCATGCGCTTGTCGTCGAGCGCCAGCAGATTCGTGCCGTCCAGCAGGACGCGGCCCGAAACCTCGCTCACCCGCGGCGGCAGCAATCCCATGATCGACAACGCGGTAACGCTTTTTCCCGAGCCTGATTCTCCTACCACCGCCACCGTCTCGTTGGCGCCGATGTCGAAGCTCACATCGTCGACGACGGTATTCCACCGGCCATCGCGGCGCAGCCGCGTGGTGAGATTTTCAACGGACAGTATCGGCACCGGCAGCATTCCTCGATCGTTCCTCGCAACATCAACGCTACCGGAAGCCCTTGTCAATCTGATGTTCCACGTAATATATTACGAGAGGAGGAATGAGATGCCGGAAGATCTGCGCAGCAGGGTCCTGCTCACGCCCGCCCAACTCCACGCGATGCTGGAGGCCGGCAAGGACGTGATCGTCCTGGCGGTGCAGTCGGTCAACCCTTACACCGGGGCGCAGTCCATCCGCCATGTGCGCGTTCCCGGCGCCATCGATACCGAAGCCTATACGGACTTCCAGTCGCCATCCACCCGGCAGGACGGCGCCCGCCCCCTGCCCCGGATCGATGAACTCCAGGCCGCCGCCCGGCGCTGGGGCCTGAGTCCGGAAGCCACCATCGTCGTCTATGACAGCGATCGTAGCATGGTCGCCGCGCGCGCCTGGTGGGTGCTGCGCTGGGCCGGCCTGCCCGATGTCCGGGTCCTCGATGGCGGTATGCCCGCCTGGATCGCCTCCGGCCTGCCCGTCGATAAAACACCGCCCCGGCCATCGTCCAGCACCGTCACGCTGAGTGCCGGACACATGCCGCAGATCGACGCCGACATGGCGGCTTCGTTGGCGCGCAGCGGCGTGCTGCTCGATGCCAGGATCCGTCCCAATTACGTCGGCGGCCCGACCGAGGCCGGCGCGCCGGCCCGCGGGCACATTCCGGGCGCCATCAGCACGCCGGCGCCGGACAACGTCACCGACTACGGCAATTTCGCCGACGATCACGCCCTGCGCGCGATCTACGAGGCCGCGGGGGCCGATGGCCGCCATCCCATCGGCGCCTATTGCGGGGCCGGCATGTCCGCGGCCCACACCGTTCTGGCTCTCGCCGCGATCGGCATAGAAGCCTCGCTCTATGTCGGCTCCTGGTCGCAATGGGCAGCCGATCCGCGCCGGCCGGTGGCCCGCGGCGGCCGGCCGGGCTGAGTGCGCCGAAAGATGATGCGCGAAGCGGGCGATCTTTAGCAAAATATCTGCACAAACGACGGCCGGACGGCACGCCGTTCATGCATATCTTCAAGGCGTTCGAAATGCCGGCAGCCGGCCTTTACAGGG
>JAEWHZ010000194.1 GCA_023387585.1 Pseudomonadota bacterium | reverse complement strand
GTCGCAGCCCCACTTGGCAGGGCGCGATAAACCGGCTACCCAGCGCCTCTCGGCGAAACTCTGTTCAGGGAGGCGTTTGGATGAATATTTCGTACGGCTTCCCGCACGGCGCAGGCACCCGCTAGCGCCCTCCGCCCTTCAGGGGCGCATCCGCCGACCCGAACCGATACCGGTTCGCTTTTCAGCTCTCTCGATTTCAGGACCGGACGGTTTTTTACCGCCGGACACCCATCATGTCCCGTAAGCGTCTCGACATGCGTGCCGACGCATTCCGCTCCGTACTCGGCTTCACCTTCGTGCATTGGCGCCGCCAGCCCTGGCGCGCCGGCGGCATTGCCGCGCTGATCATGGCGGCGACGCTGTGCGAGGTGGCGACGCCCTTCTTCGCCGGCCAGCTCGTCGATGCCATCGCCTCGCCCGGCGGCGCGGATGGTGTGGCCTGGGGCCGGGCGCTGAGCGCCTTCTGGTTGCTGGCCGCGCTCTATCTCGCTTCGGTGCTGCTGCGCCAGATGACCTTTCTCAACATCATCGTCTTGACGCTGCGCATGATGAGCGACATCGCCGCCGACGCTTTTCGGCGCGTGCAGCGCTTTTCCACCGACTGGCACGCCAATGCCTTCGCCGGATCGACCGTGCGCAAGATCACGCGCGGCATGTGGGCGCTCGACCTGCTGAACGACACCCTGCTGATCGCCCTCTTGCCTTCGGTGACCATGCTGGTGGGCGCCACGGTGATCCTCGGGCTGCACTGGCCGATCATGGGGCTGGTGGTCGGGCTCGGCTCGCTGACCTACATCGCCATCACCGTCAGCCTCGCCATGGGGTTCGTCGCCCCGGCCGCGACGCTGTCCAATGCCTGGGACACCAGGCTCGGGGGCGTGCTGGCCGATGCGGTGAGCTGCAATCCGGTGGTGAAAGCCTTCGGCGCCGAAACGCGCGAGGAGGCGCGCACCGGCCTCGTGATCGACAAATGGAGCCGGCGCACGCGGCGCACCTGGCGGCGCGGCACCTTTTCGGGCGGCGTGCAGGGCGTCATCGCCGTGGGTTTGCAGACGACGATCCTCGGCGTGGTGCTCTATCTGTGGTCGACCGGCCAGGCCGGCCCGGGCGACGCCACCTTCGTGCTCACCACCTTCTTCGTGCTGCAGGGGCATCTGCGCGATGTCGGCATGCATATCCGCAATCTGCAGAAATCGGTGAACGACATGGAGGAGCTGGTCGCGCTCTATGATCGCCCGCTCGGGGTCGAGGATCTGCCCGCAGCGAGCGACATCCGCATCGACAGGGGCGCCATCGCCTTCAGGGACGTGACCTTCCAGTACGGCAACCACACGACCCCGCTCTACGAGGATTTCTCCATCGAGATCGCGGCCGGCGAGCGCGTCGGGCTGGTCGGGCCGTCCGGCTCAGGCAAGACCACTTTCGTCAAGCTGATCCAGCGGCTCTACGACGTGACGGGTGGCGCCATCGAGATCGACGGGCAGAACATCGCCGATGTGCATCAGGCGAACCTGCGCGGCCAGATCGCCATCGTCCAGCAGGAGCCGGTGCTGTTCCACCGCACGCTGGCCGAGAACATCGCCTACGCGCGGCCCGAGGCCACGCAGGCCGAGATCGAGGAGGCGGCGCGGCAGGCCAGCGCGCACGAGTTCATCGAGCGGCTGCCCAAGGGCTACCAGACGCTGGTGGGCGAGCGCGGCATCAAGCTGTCGGGCGGCGAGCGCCAGCGCGTGGCCATTGCCCGCGCCTTCCTCGCCGATGCGCCGATCCTGATCCTCGACGAGGCGACCTCGAGCCTCGATTCCGAGAGCGAGGTGCTGATCCAGGAGGCGATGGAGCGGCTGATGGTGGGGCGCACGACGCTGGTCATCGCCCACAGGCTGTCGACGGTGAAGGCGCTCGACCGGCTGCTGGTATTCGAGCGCGGCAAGATCGTCGAAGAGGGCACGCACCAGATGCTGATCAAGCGCGACGGCATCTACCGGCGCCTGTTCGAGCGCCAGGCGCTGGAGCTGACGCGGGGGCTGGAGGTGGCGTGAGCCTTCGGGCTCGCAACCCGCGCGATTGTCACCCCGGCACCGGGCGGGACCCATCACGAGGGCCTGCCATGAAGCACCATCGGGGCGGTTGAAGCGTTTGGAGATAGGCCCCGGCAGGCGCCGGGGTGACATCGCGGATGGGAAGAGGGCCTGCCCGGCCTCAGAAATCGCGCGCGGGGTCCTCGGCGATATAGGCGAGCTCTTCCGGGGTCGACACGCGGCCGAGTATGGCGTTGCGCTTGGGGTAGCGGCCGAAGCGGGCGATCAGGTCGCGGTGCAGCCGCTCATATTCGAGCGTGTCGGCATTGCCGAGCGCTGTATAGAGCCGCATCGCCTCCTCGTGCACGGGAAGGCTTTCCGAGTGCATGTAGGGCAGGTAGGCGAACACGCGCTCCTGTTCGCTCAGCCTTTCGTTGTCGCCGCGCGCCACCAGCTCCTGCGCCAGCACCAGCGCCATCGGATCCTGCGCATAGGCTTTCGGGGTGCCGCGATGGATCTGGCGCGAGAACTGGTCGAGCACCACGATCTCGGCCAGCCGGTGGCGCGGGCTGGTGCGCCAGGTCCAGCCCTCGCCGCGGGCGATGGCGGCATGGGTGTCGGCGAAGCGCTCGACGATCTTGCGGTCCATCGCCGGCCCGCCGCCGAACCAGTCGGCCTGGCCGTGCTCCTCGAACCAGAAGGTAAGCACGTCCTGAGGTCCGGCGATGCTCATGGCGAAATCTCCACCAATGCCTTGATGACGCCTTCGCGCGTTTCGGCCCACAGCGGCAGGTCGCGCGCCACGTTGGCGATGGTTGTCGAATGGGTCGCGAGTTTTTCCGTCGGCACCTGCCCGGCGCGGATCGAGGCCATGACGTGCTCGAAATCCTCGCCCGTGGCGTTGCGCGAGGCGCGGATGGTCAGCTCGCGCCGGTGCACCTCGGCATCGGGGAAGACGAGGTCGCCCTGGATGACGCCGACCAGCGTGTAATTGCCGCCATTGCGCACCTCGAAGATCGACTGGTTCATCGCCTTGATGTTGCCGGTGGCGTCGAACACCGCATCGAAGCCGCTGCCTCGAAGCCCAGTCCAGGCGGCCGTTTCGCGATCCTCGGGACCGAAGGCGGCGAAACCGAAGTCTTCGGCGGCGCGGCGCTTGTCGGGCGAGAGGTCGTAGATCGCGACCTCGGCTCCGGCGATGCGCGCGAAGAAGGCCGTGCCGAGCCCGATCGGCCCGCCGCCGACGACCAGCACCCGCTCGCCGCCGGCCAGCGCGGTGCGGCGCACGGCATGGGCGCCGATGGCGAGGAACTCGACCATGGCGGCGTCGCGCAAGCTGATACCGTCGGCGCGATAGAGATTGGCGGCCGGCATCGCCAATTCGTCCGACATGCCGCCATCGGAATGCACCCCGATGACGGACAGGGTCTCGCAGCAATTGGTCTTGCCCTCGCGGCAGGCGGGGCAGGCGTAGCAGGGCAGATAGGGGTTCACGACCACCACATCGCCTTCGGCAAAGCCCTCGCCGTCCTCGATCACCGTTCCGGCCAACTCGTGGCCGATGACGCGCGGATATTCGAGGAAGGGGTGGTGGCCGGAATAGATGTGGTAGTCGGTGCCGCAGATGCCGGCATAGCCCACGCGGATGCGCACCCAGCCCGGGCGGCTCTCGGGCCGGGGCACCTGGATCAGGGCGATGTCGCCCGGGGTGTTGACGGCGATGGCGCGCATGAAAGCCTCTCCTGCTCGGTTGCCGAGTGGCCTAACATGTCACTCCGCCGGCGCAAAGACCGCGAGCCGGATGCGGTTGCCGAACGGGTCCTCGGTCACAAGCAGGTCCCCGCTCTCGCTGACCGGCGCACCGGCCGCCATCAGCCGCTCGCGCACCGCCTCGCGGCTCGCCGCATCGGGCAGGGCGATGGTGAAGTGCCGCAATCCGGCGGTTCCTTCCGGCGGCTGGGTGGCGCGCGGCCCCGACCAGATGTTGAAGGCGATGGTGTGCGGCATGTAGTCGAGCCCGACATCGCCCATGCCGAAGGAATCGATCAGCAGGAAGCCGGCGAAGCCCAGCGCGTCGCGATAAAAATCCATGGCGCGCCGGAGATCGCTCACATGCAGGTGGATATGGCCGATCCTTGTGCCGGCCGGCATGGCGGGTTGCGGTTGCAGCGGGTCGATCTCGGCCAGCAGGTCCTCGAGGTCGATCGGGTCGCGCCCCGAATGCGGCCGTCCGTCGGCGGTCAGCGCATAATGGCCCGTCTCGGGATCGGCCAGCCGCCCGCGCCAGGGCGTCTCGAAGGTGATCTCGATGCCGTTGCCGTCGAGATCCCATAGATAGATGGCTTCCGAGACCAGATGGTCGGTGGGCGAGATGCGCACATTGCGCGTGAGCGCGCGCACGGCCATATGCGCGAGATCGGCGCGGGTCGGCACGTGGATCGCCACGTGATAGAGCCCGAGGCTACGCTGCATCACGGCACGCTCGGCGCCGGGCTCGAGCACGATCAGCGGCTTGCCGCCGGCACCGAGCACGATCTTTTGCGCGTCTTCCTCGAGAATCGTCAACCCGACCACGTCGCGCCAGATGGCGAGCGCCTTGTCGCGCCCGGTCACGGCGAGATGCACCGGGCCGAGCCGTGTCGAGAGCGGGATTTGCGGGGTGCTGGTCACGTCGGTCTTAAGACTGGCATCGATCATGGCGAGGCCCTCCATCGGCCTGCTGCAAATCTAGGTCGACGCGGCATTCCTATCTAGCGCAACACACCGAAGGCATCGTTCACCGATCGGCACCAATCCGTCACGGCGAATAGCGCAAAAGACCGGCTTTGTTCCGCGGCCGCATCGTGCTGAACTCGGCGCACCGCCATGAAAGGCCAGTTGAGAGGCCAGCATGAAACCAGCCCTGATCGCCGCGTCCGCCGCCCTCGTCCTGTCGGCCGCGCCCGCTTCCATGATCCTGTCGGCGACGCCGGCCGCGGCCAATTGCTACGAGATTCTCGGTTGCGACGATTCCGATTATTTCTCGCGTCGCGACCTGTCGCGCCTGTCCTGCCAGGCCTTGTGGGAAGTGCGCAACGCCATCTACTGGCAGAACGGCTACTGCTTCACCACCGAGCGCGCCCGGCGCGTGTTCGACAATTCGCAATGCTACGTCACCAATCAGTCCCGGGTCCGGCTCAACGCCCATGAGCGCGAAAATGTCGCGCGCATCGTCGCGGCCGAAAGCG
>JAEWHZ010000182.1 GCA_023387585.1 Pseudomonadota bacterium | reverse complement strand
CCGCCCTTGTACCATTTGCCGCCGGACACGGCGACGGCCGCCGTCAGCCCCAGACAGGCCAGCCAGAATTTCTCGTAGCTCGAAAATTGCAGCGCCACCCGCGCCATGGACGGCGCCGCGCCCATCAGCACCAGCGCCCCGACCACGCCGCCTATGGCCGAACACACCACGCACAGCCCGAGCGCCAGCCCGCCCTCGCCGCGGCGCACCATCAGATAGGCGTCGTCGACATAGGCGGCCGAGGCCGGCGTGCCGGGAATGCGCAGCAGGGCGCCAGGCAGGTCACCGGCGAAGATCGCCATGGCCGACAACGTCATCACCCCGGCCAGGGCCGGCACCGGATCGAGGAAGAAGGCGATGGGAATGACCAGCGCCACGCCCATGGTGGCGGTCAGCCCGGGAATGGCGCCCACGGTGAGCCCGTAGACGGCAGCGGCCAGCATGATCAGCACGACCTGCGGCGTTGCTAGCTGCGCCAGCGCTTGAAGGATTATCTCCATGTCAGCAGTCCCGCATACGGCGTCAGCACGCCCCAGGGCAGGGTCACGCGCAGCATTTGGTAAAAGATCAGGTGCAACAGGATGGTCAGCCCGATGCCGAACAGGGCCGAGACCACCGGCCGGCGCGAGGCGAGGAAGGTCAGCCCACCGACGATCAGCGGCATGGTGAGCAGGAAGCCCAGCATCGGCGCCACCGCCACATAGATCACAGGCGCCGCGACGAACGCCGCGAACATCAGATAGTTATGAAAGGTCAGCGGCACCTTCTCGGCCTCGTCCCCCGCCTCCGGCTCGGCGGCCGGCGCGCGGATCGCATCGAAGGCGGCGAATGCCGACAGCCCGATCATCACCCAGCCGACTATGCCCGGGAACAGGGCCGGGCCGAACTCGATATGAGCCAGGGCCGGCATGCTTGCGGTATTGACGATGAGAACGGCACCGAGCAGGCCGAAACTGCCTGCCATGCCGAGCTGGCCGAGCTGCATGGGCAGCCCCCTTTTCGCGGTGGATGTAAAAGCGCCTCCCGCCGGACCCGGCGGGAGGCCGTTTGCCCGATCAGAGGTCGAGCACGCGCACCAGTTCGCGCACGCTGGTTTCCTCGTCGGCCATGAAGGCGCCGAACTCGTCGGCGTCGCGCCAGCGCAGGCCGAAACCGCGATCGGTCATGGCTTCCTGGAAGGCGGGGTCGTTATAGACCGCCTCAAGCGCCGCCTGCAGCTTCTCGGCCACGTCGTCGGGCAGGCCAGCCGGGCCGACCAGGCCGCGCCAGGCGCCGAGCTCGAGCACCATGCCGGTCTCTTCCTCGAGGGTGGGGATATCCGGGAAGGCTGCGAGGCGCTCGGTGCCGAACACGGCGAGCCCACGCACCAGGCCGGATTCGATCAGCGGGCCGGCTTCGGGAACCGAGCTGGGCACCACGTGGAAGCCGCCGGCCACCATTTCCTGCAGCGCCTGCGCGGCGCCCGGGCCGGTGATCATGCGCACCTGCGACAGGTCGACCTCATTGGCCTCGAGCAGCGAGGCGAAGGCCAGCGGCCAGGAGCCGCCGCAGCCGCCGCCGCAGGCGATGTCATAGGCGCCCGGATCGGCCTTGATGTCGGCGAGGGCCTGGCTGATGTTCTCCCACTCGGAAGCGGCGGGGACGTGGAAGCCGGCCGGATCGAAGTTGAACTGGCCGATCGGCGTCATGTCGGCCGCGTCGAAATCGCCCTGCCCCATGGGGCTGTAATGGGCGAAATTGTAGATCACGCCGAGCGTGTAGCCGTCGGGCTCCGCGGTCACGATCGAGGTGAAGCCGACGACACCGCCGCCCTGCCCCTGATTGACCACGTTGACCGGCTGGCCGAGCTGCTGCTCGAGCCCCAGCGCCAGAAGACGCGCCGTGGCGTCGGTGCCGCCACCCGCGCCCGCCGGGGCGATCAGGGTGATCGGACGCTCGGGATACTGCGCCAGCGCCGGACCGGCGGCGGCAAGGCTGACGGCCAGAAGGCCGGTGGCCATGAAAATCGCACTCTTCATCTTGAGCTCCTCCAAGGTGATATGCGTTGATATATCAGCACTGCGATAAAGGTCAACGGGTGCTGTCGGCCTCGTGCCCGGCTGTGGAAAGTCCTTGATTTCCGGGGGCCCGGGCGATCCCGATACGCCAATGAAAAGCCCCGGCAATCGCTTGCCGGGGCCGGGTTGTTCGACGCTGTCTTGGAGGTCAGTAATCGAACTGGCGCGTCAGGCTGACCGTGAAGGTGCGGCCCAGCGAGCGCTCTGCCTGAAGGTTCTCGCGGTAGTCGGCGTTGAACAGATTGTCGACGCGGAACTGGATCTGCGTACCTTCCAGCGGGCCATATTCCGGCTTGTAGGAGGCGAACAGGTCGACCGTGGTGAAGGCCTCGGCAGGCCCGTTGGCCGTGAACGCACCGGCCGGCACGAAATAGTCGCCTTCCGAGGCGACGGTCACGGTCGCACCGTATTCAATACCCCACTCGCGATTGCGTCCGCCGAGCGTCGCCGTCAGGCGCGGCTGGGCCACGGTGGTCAACGGCGTGCCGGTCACGAGGTTGTCGCCGATGGTCAACCCATAGGCCAGCCGCGCGAACACCCATTCGGAGTCATACGAGCCCTCGATCTCGAAGCCGTACAGCGCCGCCTCGCCGATATTGGCGTAATAGGGTCCGGGGGTCGACGGTCGCGATGCGATCATGTCGGTGACATGGCTGTAGAACGCCGTGGTCTTGATGGCGCCGCTGTCGCCGGGCATAAGCAGGTCGAAGCCCGACAGCGCGAAGCCGCCTTCGATCGAGTTGGCGCTTTCGCGGCGCAGGTCGAGGCTGGCCGTCTTTACCGCCGAGACCGAATAGAGCTCATCGATAGTCGGCATGCGCTGGGTATGCGCCACCGAGCCGAAGACCGAGAGATTTTCGGTCAGCTCGAGGATACCTGCCAGCTTGGGCGACAGGGCGACGTCTTCGCGATTCGTCAGTCCGGCGGTTTCCGGCGTGATCCACTGGAAGTCGGCGCGACCGCCGGCAATGATGGTCAGCCGCTCGTCCCAGATGAACTCGTTCTGCGCATAAACGCCTATCCGGCGCTCATTGCCTTCCGGGTGCGCGGGCAGTGCGCCGCCACCCGAGGGCCGCTCGACGATACGATCCTGCGTCGAGCCGACCAGACCGATGGTGAGGTAATTCTCGAAATCCTCGCCGATCCACTCGATGGTGTTGTCGGCCGCAAGCTGCCAGGTCCGATAGCCATAGGTGGTATCAGCCAGGATGTCGGTTCCGGTGGCGTTGGTCAGCGGCCCGTTGCGCACGGCGCGGTGATTGAACTGCGCGTTGGAGATATCCGAGAAGCTGAGCTGGACATTGACGTCGACCCAGGGATTGTCGGAGGCGGGATTCTCCCAGCGCAGGATCGCCGTCTGGTCGATCACGGTACGGTCGGTGATGCCGAATGCGGCAATCATGCCCGGCGTGCCGCCCGTCTGCATATAAGGCTGCTGCTCGGCATCCATGAACCAGCGCTGATAGGACGCCGTCAGCGTCTGCTCGTTATTGTCGCCGAAGCGCGCCGTGCCCTTGATCAGGCCGGACAGCGCGCTGAACTCCGAGCCGTCGAACACACCGCCATTGGCAAGCGTCTGCTCGTCCGAACGCCGCCAGTTGCCGGCTGCCAGCACCTCGAAAGTCTCGTTGACCCGATGCGCCCACAGGCCCGAGGTCAGCGTCTGGTTGCCATTGGTCGAATACTGGCCCTTGAGCCGCAGCGCCCCCTGCTGGCCGTCGGCGATGAAGTCCGAGGCGTCGCGGGTGGTGAAGTTGATCACGCCGCCGATGGCGCCCGAGCCGTAAAGCGTAGACGAGGCCGGGCCGCGCAGCACTTCCACCTGCCGGTAGAGCTCGGGCTCGGCGAAGAACGCGCCCATGCGGTACTGCTCGTTGAACTTGGGCACGCCGTCGACATTGACGATGACGCGCGCCGCGTCCGACGAGTTTTCCGTGGTGCCGACGCCGCGGATGTTGAACGCCTGGCCGAGCACGCGATCGCTGCCCAGCACCGTCACGCCCGGCACGCCGGCGATCATGTCGCCGGCGGTCAGCGGCTGGAGTTGCTCGAGGTCTTCTTCACTGACCACCGTCACGGCCTGCGGCGTGTCGATGGCGACGCGCGGCGTGCCGGCGCCGATCACCAGGCGTTCGAGCAGGGTCACATATTGCGTGTTCTGTGTCGTCTGCGCTTGCGCTGCGCCGATGAGCATCGCCGTCATCGCGACGCCCCCGAGCAGAGAAGCGACGCGGTTGGCCGTCAGCCCCATCGGAAGTCTCCATGATTTTCTTGTTTTGCTTCGGCTGGCGGGAGGCTGGCCTTAGGTCGAGTCCGCGAGATCAAACATGACTCACGAAATCACCTATTGCACCGTCTATGCATCATGACTAAAGGAGTCAACAATTTCCCGGGCGGACATCAGGCATGGAGGCCGAGTGTAACGTGTTGAACACACCGATGAAATCGGCGGCGCAGCCGTCTCGCGACGGAACCGCCTCTTCGGCATCGAACCCGCGCGAGCTCCCTTCGCGCGAACTGTTCGGCGAGGCGAACGAAATTCTCATCCTGCACGAGGACGCGCGCTACCGGCTGCGCATCACCCGGCAGAACAAGCTCATTCTCACCAAGTAAGCAGCCAGGCAAGAAGACATGACAAAGGCATCCCCCGAGCAGATCCGCGCCCTGCGCAGCGAGCGGCCCGAAATGCGCGAGCGCGATTTCGCCCGCATCCATCAGATTTCCGAAGCCGATCTGGTTGCCGCCTTCGCCGGCGAAAGCGTGATCCGCCTGCGGCCGGATGTCGCAGCCCTGCTGGAGGCCGCACCCTCGCTGGGCGAGGTCATGACGCTCACCCGCAACGAAAGCGCCGTGCACGAGAAGATCGGCGCCTTCGAAAAGACCGGCTACGGCAAGCACGCCGCGATCGCGCTCGGCGAACAGATCGACCTGCGCATCTTCCCCGGCAAATGGGCATTCGGCTTCGCAGTCGAAAAGCGCGACGCCGAAAACAACGTCAAGCGCTCGCTGCAGTTCTTCGACGCCCATGGCGATGCGGTGTTCAAGATCCACGCCCGCCCGGCCACCGACCTCACCGCCTGGGAAGCCCTTGTCGGTAGCCTGACATCCGAGGACCAGTCGGCGACGCTCGAGACCAGCCCGCGCCCGCCGCGCGCCGTGCCCGAGAATCCGGCCGACCGCGCCGCGCTGCGCGCGCGCTGGGAAAAGCTCACCGACACCCACCAGTTCCACGGCATGCTGCGCGACCTCAAGCTCGACCGGCTCGATGCGCTGGGCATGATCGGCGACGATTTCGCCTGGCCGCTCGCCGCCGAGGCGGTGCCGCTGCTATTCAACGAATCGGCACGCCTCGCTCTGCCGGTCATGGTCTTCGTCGGCAATGGCGGCTGCATCCAGATCCATTCCGGCCCCATCGCCGAGATCAAGCCCATGGGCCCCTGGCTCAACGTCATGGACC
>JAEWHZ010000178.1 GCA_023387585.1 Pseudomonadota bacterium | reverse complement strand
ACCGTATGCCGATGCTGGGCAGGCCGAAATAGACGATGAAGATCTGCACCAGGAACGGGGTGTTGCGGATCACCTCGACATAGGCGCCGATGGCCCATTTGACCGGCGCCGGCCCCGACATGCGGGCAATGGCGCTGAGCACGGCGAAGACGATGCCGATCGCCATGGCGATGACCGACAGCTGGATGGTGAGCCAGGCGCCGAGCATCAGCTCGGGCAGGCTGCCCAGCACAAGATCGAAGCGGAACTGATAGTTCACGCCCGGCTCCCGCGCGGTTCGAGGTCGTCACTACGGGTCATCAGGCGGCAACTGTTCCGAAAGGTCTTTGGATCGAGTGAAGCGGCACCTATCACTTATCTTATAAGTTGTAAACGCATCACCGGTCCCAGGGATCGTTTCCTCCACAATTCGACGGGACATGGCGGTTGCGGGGCGCTAACCTATTTAATATGTTGCGCGCGAAAGAAGGTGACCATGACCACTGAGCGCGGCCGTTTGTCGGAAGGGGTGAGCGACCGGCTGATCGAGATGATCGCCGCGGGCGAACTGCAGGTGAACGATCCTCTGCCCTCCGAATCCGAGCTGGCCATCCGATTCGGCGTCAGCAAGCCGGTGGTGCGCGAGGCGCTCAAGCAGCTCGCCATGTTCGGCATCGTCGAAATCCGGCAGGGGCGCGTGGCGCGCGTCAAGCCGCTCGATTCCTCGGCGCTCGAAGGCTTTTTCCGTCTCGCCGTCCGCTCCGACAGCAACGGGCTGCGCGACGCCATCGAATTGCGGCGCGCCGTGGAGGTGGAGCTGGCCGAGCTCGCCGCCACAAGGGCGACGCTGCAAACGCAGCAGCCGCTCGAGGACGCGTATCGGATGATGGAGCGCAACATCGATTCGATGGATCCCTGGCTCGAGGGCGACTTCGCCTTCCACATGGCGCTCGCGCATGCTTCCCAGAACGCCATCATGCAGCACACCATCGCGGGGCTGAGCGGGGTGATCCGCTACACCCAGCGCCTGCTCGGCGTGCAGACCGATCTGCGCAATGTGCGCATGACGCTCAAGCGGCACGAGGATATCCTGCTCGGCGTGCTCGACCGCGATCCCCAGGCGGCGGGCGCGGCGATGCGCGTGCATTTCGATGCCCTGCGTCCCGTCCTTTCCATGATCAGCGCGGACAAGAGCCGGCTGGCCAGAATCTAGCCCTTCGAACGGATAGTCATGCCCGAACCGCAAAAAATCCTCGTCCTGCAAACCAGCCCCCTGGCGGAACCGGCCGAGGCGGCGCTGAAACAGCGCTTCGAGCTGATCCGCATCCCGACCGATGCGGCCGAGCGCGACGCGCTGCTTGCCGGGCCCGGCCGCCGGGCGCGGGCGCTGGCCGGCGCCGGCAAGGGCAGGGTGGACGCCGCAATGCTGGCGGCATTGCCCGATCTCGAGATCATCTCCGTCACCTCGGCCGGGCTCGATGCCATCGACACCGAAGCGGCGGCCAAGCGCGGCATCCCGATCTTCAACACCTCGACCATTCTCGCCAACGATGTCGCCGATCTGGCGCTGTGGCTGGTGCTGGGCACCACGCGCAGCCTCGTCGCCGCCGACCGATTCGTGCGCCAGGGCCGCTGGGAGAGCGATCCGGCGTACCCGGTCGGCAAGACGATCTCCGACATGAAAATCGGCATTCTCGGGCTCGGCCATATCGGCAAGGCGATTGCGCGCCGGCTCGATGTGCTTGGCGCCACCGTCGGTTATACCGGGCGCTCGAAACAGCACGATGTCGATCGGCCGTATTTCGCGGACATCATGGAACTGGCCCGGTGGAGCGACCTGCTGATCGTCAGTTGCCCGGCCACCGCCGAGACAAGGCACATGATCGACGCCAGCGTACTCGAAGCGCTGGGGCCGCAGGGGATACTGGTCAACATCTCGCGCGGCAACATCGTCGACGAGGCCGCGCTGGTGAAGGCGCTGTCGGACGGCCGGATTTTTGGCGCCGGGCTCGACGTGTTCGAGAACGAGCCGCTTGTGCCTCACCAACTGCGCGAAAGCCCGCGCACCATCCTGCTGCCGCATATCGGCAGCGCCACACACGGCACGCGGACCCGGATGTGGCAGAAGATGGTCGACGTGCTGCTGAACCATTTCGATCTGCCGCCGCAGGATTGGCCGACACCATGAGCACGAACAGGCGTTTCGAAGGCGAAGTCGCGATCGTGCTCGGCGGGGCGAGCGGCATCGGGTTAGCCTGTGCCACCGCGCTGGCGGCGGAAGGGGCGCGGGTGGTGATCGCCGACCGGCGCGCGGAGGCGGCCGAGGCGGCTGCCGCCGATATTCCCGGGGCAGTGGCGGCGGAACTCGACGTGTCCGACGCCGGGGCGGTTGGGCCGTTCTTTGCCGCCAATCCGGGGATCGGCGTGCTGGTCAACAGCGCCGGCACCGCGCGCCGGCACGCGGCGCTCGACCATCCGCTGGACGACTGGGAGCAGGTGGTCGGCGTCAACATGACCGGCGCCTTTCTCTGCGCCCGCGAGGCGGCGCGCCAGATGCTGGCGGCCGGACGCAAGGGCAGCATCGTCACCGTCGCCTCGATCATGGGGCTGTCCGGCGGCGGGGTCTATCCCAACATCTCCTACCAGACGACCAAGGGCGCCGTCGTGAACATGACCCGGGCGCTGGCGGTCGAATGGGCGGCGAACGGCATCCGCGTCAACGCGGTGGCGCCGACCTATGTCAAAACCCCGTTCATCGCGCCGCTGCTCGAACAGCCCGAAATCGTCGAGCGCATCCTCTCCATGACGCCGCTGAACGATTTTGCCCTGCCCGAGGACGTGGCGCAGGCGGTGCTGTTCCTCTCCTCGCCGCAGGCCCGCATGATCACCGGCCACACCCTGCCGGTGGACGGTGGTTTCCTAGCGCAATAGCCGAGGCGCCGAGCGCTACCGTCAGGCGCTTTGGCGCAGTTGCGCGGCGGGGGCGGGCCGGAGGGCGATGCGGCGGACAGGGCCGAGAAGCTGGCCGGAGACCATGCCGGCGAGAATCCAGGGGACGGGCGGGACCTTCGACACGGCGGAAACGAGGACGTCCCGGACCAGCGGCAGAACCATGCCGTCGGACTGGTAGAACGGCGTCAGGGTCAGCGACAGCAACTGGTAGAGCCTTACGTGCCAGCGGCGCAGGCGGCTGTAGAGTTCGAGGGCATCGGCGATGGACGCCGAGCTTTCGAGAGCGGTCGCGAGGGCGGCGGCGTCGAGCAGGGCCATGTTGGCGCCCTGGCCGAGCTGCGGGCTGGTCGAATGGGCGCTGTCGCCGATAAAGGCGATGCCGGGGCCGGCCGGCACGCGCAGCGTGCCATGGGCGTAGCGCGCAAGGGTCATCGCCTCGAAATCCGGCATGTTGGCGAGATGCGGCGCAGCTTCGGGCCAGTGCGAGAGCACGTTATCGTGCCAGGCGGCGATGCCGCGGGCGCAGAGGGCGCCGTATGCGGCGGGCTTGAGGCTCCAGAAAAAGGCGGCGAGCTCGGGACCATCGAGACGCTGGCGGCCGATCGGCAGCACGCCGACCATGACGGCCGCCTTGCGATAGCGCTGCGTCAGAGCGGTGCGGTCGAAGCCGTGTTCGATCCACGGCACCGTGCTCCAGATCGCGCCGTATTCGAGCGGGCGCGGGGTCGAAGGATAGCGGGCGAAGGGTCTGAGCGCCGAGCGGGCGCCGGAGGCGTCGATGATGAGATCGAACGGGCCTTCGCGTCCGGAGGCGCTTTCGAGCCAATTGCCCTGGTCGCCCGCCACCATGCCGGTGGCGGTGAAGCCGGTGACGATCGGGATGGCCTCGGCCATGACCGCGCGATGCAGCACGTCGAACAACGCGGCGCGATGAACGGCCAGCGCGTGGATATCGGGGCCGAGCGGGCGATAGCCGACTTCGAGCACGGTGCGCCCCGAACGCGAGTCGGTGCCGACCAGGCGCTCGATGCGGGCGCCGAGGGCGGCGATATCCTGGCCGAGGCCGAGGGCGTCGAGAACCGCAAGGCCGGTCGGTTGCAGCATGAGGCCCGAGCCGATGGGACGAGGCGTGTCGAAGCGCTCGAACAGGGTAACGCGATGCCCGGCGCGCGACAGGAACAGCGCCGTGGCCAATCCGCCCGGACCGGCCCCGGCAATGGCGATGTCGAGCGGTTTCCCCAAGCGCCCCCCGAGCTTCGGCTTTGGTTTGTCGCGGCAGTATTCGCAAGATGCGGCCGCAGCACAAGCGGGTTAGGCCACCTCGCCGAACTGCGCCTTGTAGAGGCGGGCATAGGCGCCGTCGCGGTCGAGCAACTGGCCGTGCGAGCCCTGCTCGACGATGCCGTCGCTATTGACCACGACGATGCGGTCGGCATTGCGGATGGTGGCGAGGCGATGGGCGACGACTAGCGTGGTGCGGCCGCGCGAGAGTTCAGTGAGGGCGGCCTGGATGGCCTGCTCGGTGGCGGTGTCGAGCGCCGAGGTTGCCTCGTCGAGGATGAGGATCGGCGGGTTCTTGAGGAAGATGCGGGCGATGGCGAGGCGCTGCTTCTGTCCGCCCGACAGCTTGACGCCGCGCTCGCCGGCCAGCGTGTCGAGCCCTTCGGGCAGCGAGCGGACGTAATCGTCGAGCGAAGCGCGGCGCAAAGCGTCCCACACATCCTCGTCCGAGGCGTCGAGCCGGCCATAGGCGATGTTCTCGCGCAAGGTGGTGCCGAACAGGAACACGTCCTGCTGGACGATACCGATCTGGTTGCGCAGCGAGGCCTGGGTCATATCGCGGATGTCGATGCCGTCGATGGTGATGGCACCGCCCGTCACCTCGTAAAAGCGCGGTAGCAGCGAGCAGATCGTGGTCTTGCCGGCGCCGGACGGGCCGACGAAGGCGACGGTCTCGCCGGCGCGGATGGTAAGGTTGAGCCCCTTCAGCACCTCGTCATGGCCGGTATAGGAGAAGTCGACGTCCCTGTAGACGATGTCGCCCCTGAGCTGCGTCACCTCGCGGGCGCCGGGACGATCCTCGATATCGGGCTCGGTGTCGATCAGGGCGGTGAAGCGGCGGAAGCCGGCAATGCCCTTGGGATAGCTTTCGAGCACCGAGGTGATCTTGTCGATCGGGCGGAAGAAGACATTGACCAGGAGCAGGAAGCCGACGAAGCCGCCATAGGTCAGTTCGCCCCGCACCACGAACCAGGTGCCGGCGATCATCACCACGAGCTGGACGAAGCGGGTGCTGAAATAGGACAGCGAGATGGAGGCGGTCATATAGGCATAGGCCGACAGCTTGGTGGCCTTGTAGGCCTCGTTGTTCTCGGCGAACAGAGCGCGCTCGTGGTCCTCGTTGGCAAAGGCCTTGACCACGCGGATGCCGCCGACGCTCTCCTGCACGCGGGTGTTGAAATCGCCGACCTGACGGAAAAGCTGGCGCCAGTTCTGCGTCATGCGCGCGCCATACCGGCTGACCAGCCAGGTCATGAAGGGCACGATCACCGTGGTGATCAGCGCCAGTTGCCAGTGGACGGTGAACATCAGGATGAAGGCGCCGATGAAGGTCATCACGGCGATGAACAAATCCTCGGGGCCGTGATGGGCGACCTCGCCGACCTCCTCGAGATCCTTGGTCACATGGGTGATCAGATGGCCGGACTTGTTGTTGTCGAAATAGCGGAAGGACAGCTTCTGGATATGATCGAACGCCTGCCGGCGCATGTCGGTCTCGATCGAGATGCCGAGGGCGTGCCCCCAGTAATTGACGATGGCCATGAGCCCGGTGTTGAGCACGTAGACGCCGAGCAGCAGCGCCCCGACGCCGGCGATCAACCCCCAGTTCTGGCCCGGCAGCAGCGTATCGACGAACAGCTTGACCGCGAGCGGAAAGCCGAGCTCGAGCAGGCCGGCGATGACGGCGCAGCCGAAATCGAGCACGAACAGGCCCTTGTAGCGGGCATAATAGGAAAAAAACCGACGCAGCACGTCCGCCTCCGGCAGGCACGAAAGGGAGGGAAGGCGGGCGTGCGACACCCGCGGCAACGGCTTCCTCATGCTCCGAACGCCATGCGGACGCAAGTTCCATGAGGCGATGGTGCCTTGCCGTCCGGACGTGCCGGTCGTTCGGCTCAGCGCACGACGAGCACCGGAACCGGGCTGTGCGAAAGGACTTCGGCCGTCTGGCTGCCCAGCAGCAGCCGTCCGATCCCGCGCCGGCCATGCGAGCCCATGACGATCAGGCTGCAATGATTGGTCTTGGCGGCCTCGACGATGGCCTCGGCCGGCCAGGCGTCGGCCACATGGACCGTCCGTGCCTCGACGCCGAGCTTTCCCGCCGCTTCCTTGACCGAGGCGAGCAGCTTTTCGGCGCCTTCCTTCTGCGCCTCGATATAGTCGCCCATCTCGACCGGGCCGGGCGCCCAATGGGCGGCCGCACCGGTGAACATCGGATAGGGTTCGGTGACGGTGATCACCAGCACCTCGGCGCCGAGGCTCTTGGCAAGGGTTAGTCCGTGATCGACGCCCTTCTGGGCGACTTCGGAACCGTCGGTCGAAATCAGGATGTGCTTGTACATGAGGTTTCCGGGGTTTGCGGTGGAACGGTGACCTTCGAGGCGTGCGACGCGACAGTCTCGGCGCATCGCTCTATCCAACACCATACCGGGCCGGGGCGCTGCGCCATGATCAGGATCAAATTGCCGCACTTGCCGGCCTTGCGCCAGGGCCGTCGCCATCATGCGTGAACGGAACGGTTTCGGGCATTGATGACAACGACATGACGAAGCCGATCTGCTATGGATGACGGCGAGACATTCCCCCACCCTGCGCCAGATCAGCCAAAGTGACCGCCACCACCAGCATGCCCGCGACCCGCGTCGCCGGAAAAACCACGCTCTCGATCATCGTCGCGGTGAGCGTCTGCCACTTCATCAACGACGTGATGCAGTCGCTGCTTCCCGCGATCTATCCGATCCTGAAGGAAAATTACGGGCTGGACTATGTGCAGATCGGGTTGCTGACACTGACGGCCCAATGCACGGCCTCACTGCTGCAGCCTGCGATCGGCATGTATACCGACAAGCGCCCGCTGCCCTATTCGCTGCCGGTGGGCATGGCCTCGAGCGTGTTTGGGCTGATCATTCTCGGCTTCGCGCAGAACTACTGGCTGCTGATCGCCGGCGCGGCGTTCCTGGGGTTCGGCTCGGCGGTGTTCCACCCCGAATCGAGCCGGGTGGCGCGGCTGGCTTCGGGCGGACGGCACGGGCTGGCGCAGTCGCTGTTCCAGGTGGGCGGCAATGCCGGCTCCGCCGTGGGCCCGCTGCTGGCGGCCTTCATCGTGCTGCGGCAGGGCCAGTGGAGCCTTGGCCTGTTTGCGCTCGCCTCGCTGATCGGCATCTTCATCCTGTGGCGCGTCGGGCGGTGGTATTCCGAGCACCGGCGGGCCAATGCCGGCAAGGCGCCAGCCAGCACGGCCCTGATCTTCGACAAGCGAACGACATTCATCGCGCTGGCGGTCCTGACGACGCTGACGCTGACAAAGAATGCCTATACGGCTAGCCTTTCAAGCTATTACACCTTTTTCCTGATGGAAAAATTCAACGTCAACATCCAGGATTCGCAGCTCCTGCTGTTCGTGTTCCTCGGGGCCTCGGCGGTGGGCGTGCTGCTGGGCGGACCGATCGGCGACCGGTTCGGGGCCAAGTTCGTGATCTGGTTCTCGATCCTGGGCGTGCTGCCCTTCACTCTGGCGCTGCCCTATGCCGATCTGACCTGGACCGTGATCCTGACCATCATCATCGGGCTTATCTTCTCCTCCGCCTTCTCCGCCATCGTCGTCTTCGCGCAGGAGCTGATGCCGGGGCGCATCGGCATGATCGCCGGCGTCTTCTTCGGCTTCGCCTTCGGGGCCGGCGGCATCGCCGCGGCTGCGCTCGGCGCCGTGGCCGACAGCACCAGCATCGAATACGTCTTCTGGCTGTGCTCCTTCCTGCCGTTTGCCGGGCTGCTGACGATATTCCTGCCCGACATGGGCAAGGTCAGGTAGGGCGGCGCAGATCTGGCCTAAGCGTGCGCGTTCGGCTACCCCGGGGGGACGGCAGCCGCCTGAACCCGGAGATTTCGCGTGAGTGTCGCCTTCACCAAGGAAGAGAGCGCCGAAACGGCCTCGGAAACCATGCTGCCCGACCGGCCAATCCCCGAAGGGCCGAACCCGGTGACGGCGGAAGGGCTCGCAGCGCTGGAGAGCCGGCTGGAAGAGGCGCGCGAAGCCTATGAGGCCGCGACGGCCATCGAGGACGTGAACGAAAAGCGCCGCCAGGCTGCCAATCCCCTGCGCGACCTGCGCTATTTCGCCGAGCGCCTGCGCACGGCACAACTGGTGCCGCCGCCGGAGCGCAAGGATGTCGTCGCCTTCGGCAGCACGGTGACCTTCAGCCGCGACGATGGCCGCGTGCAGACCTACCGCATCGTCGGCGAGGACGAGGCCGACCCCAAGGCCGGTTCGATCTCGTTCGCCTCCCCGATCGCGCGGGCGCTGATGGGCAAGGGCGTCGGGGACGAGGCGAGCGTCGCCGGCGGGGATGTGGTGATCGACGTAATCGCCTGAGCGGGTGGAGTTAACCAATGGGGCAGATCATTAACATCCCTGTCGGCTAGTCCGGTATGGAAGGGGAGCGGAACACCGAGGCTTTCAGATGACTATCGCGCGCCACGCCGAGGAGCGACGACGCTATCAGCGCTTTCGCGTCCCCGGACGGGCGCAGCTGGGGTGGATGGCCGCGTTCGGCGAGGCGATGCTGGCCGGCGCGGCGCTGTGGGCCGTGGGGCTGGGCTGGTTCGCGCTGCTCGGAGCCGTAGCCTATCTGCCGGCGGCCTATTCCGGATGGTATCATTTTTTCGGCCGGCGCATGTCCGACCCGGTGGCCGGAGCCAATGCGGCCATGCCGCTTGCCGCCGCCAATGCGGCGATCGCCTGGGTCGCCGGGGCGGGCGTGGCAGCAGGCATCGGCGCGACGCTCGGGCAGAGCGTTTCGATACCGTTCGTCCTCGCGCTGCTAGCCGTCGGAACACCGGCCGCGGCGCTGCTGCGCTACGGATTCTGCAATCTCGCGATACGGATGATGGGCCAGGGCCGGCTGCAGTTCGAGCGCGTGGCCGTGGTCGGTGCGGGCGACGACATTCTCGCCTTCCTCGAAACCGGCAAGATCTGGCGGCGCGGACAGCAGCCGAGCATGTTCCTTGCGCGAGGCGAGGGGGGCGAGCCGGAACCGCTCGAAAATTTCCTGCAGCGCAGCGTCGATGCGGGTTGCACGCGCGTGATCTTCGTGGGCGATGCCAATACCGAGGCGAACCGCGATGTGTGCAAGCGCTTCGCCATCGACGCGGTCTTCGTGCCGGCGCTGGAGGCGGGCGCGGAAACACTGCTCGCCGAACGGCCGATCGGCTTTACCGGCACCGTCGTCAAGCGGGCGTTCGACATGGCCGTGGGCGGGCTGGGGCTGGTGCTCGTATCGCCCGTCATGCTGGGCGCGGCGATCCTGATCCGGCTGGAAAGCCCCGGACCGGTGTTCTATCGCCAGCAGCGCCGGGGCCTCAACGGCAAGCCGTTCACCATCTACAAGTTCCGCTCCATGCGGGTGCTGGAGGACGGGCGCGCCATGACGCAGGCGCGGGTCAACGATCCGCGCATCACCCGCATCGGCCGGGTGCTGCGCGCGACCAGCATCGACGAGCTGCCGCAGCTGTTCAACGTGCTGAAGGGCGAGATGAGCCTTGTCGGTCCGCGCCCGCACGCTATCTCGCACGATTCCGAGATGGCGCGGATCGTCGACGAATACGCCCATCGCAACCGGCTGCGGCCGGGCATTTCCGGCTGGGCGCAGGTGAACGGCTATCGCGGCGATACGTCGACGCAGGAACGGATCGAAGGCCGCGTGCGGCACGATCT
>JAEWHZ010000148.1 GCA_023387585.1 Pseudomonadota bacterium | reverse complement strand
TCGGCGGCATGGGCGAACATCGGCCCGCCCGCCGCATCGCCGATGACATAGACGCGCCTGTTGGAGGTCCTCATGCCCGCCGACACGTAGAGCCGGTGCGGATCGTGGCCGTGGCGCCTGATGCGCGCCCTGTCGATGTCGAGCCCGTCGACATCCGGCCGGCGGCCCGTGGCGACGAGGATGTGCGAGGCGTCGAGCCGGCCGGTCTCGCCCTCGGCGTCGGCGACGACGACGCCGATGCCCTGGCTACGCGGCTCGACCGCCGTGACGCGGCTCGCCTCGCGCAGATCGACGCCCTCATGGCGCAGCCGGCGCAGCACGATGTCGGCGAGCTCGGGATCGAAGCGCGACAGCGCCTGGCCACGCGCGACGATGGTGACCTGCGAGCCGAGCCGGCAAAAAGCCTGGCCGAGCTCGACCGCCATGGCCCCGCCGCCAATGATCACCAGATGGGTGAGCTTGCGCTGGTTGGAGACTATGGTGTCGGAGGTGAAATACGGCACCTGGTCGAGACCCGGTATCTCGGGAACGAAGGGCAGCGAGCCGGTGGCGATGACGAAGCGGCGCGCCCTGATCACCTGATCGCCGGCGACCACGGTGCGCGGGTCGATGAAGCGCGCGTCCTCGCGCACGATCTCGGCCCCGAGCGCTGCGAAGCGGGCCGCGGAATCCTGCGGTGCCGCGTCCTCGACCACCGAATCCACATGGCCGGCGACGGCGCGAAAGCCGGGGCGGGGGTCGGTGTCGGCGAAACCGAACTCGCTGGCCCTGCGCATGAGCTGCGACAGGCGCGCGGCGGCGACCAGCGCCTTGGACGGCGTGTCGGCGGTGTTCAGCCGCTGCCCGCCCATCGCGCCGCGCTCGACCAGCACCACCGAGGCGCCGAGGGCGCTCGCCCTTTCGGCGACGCCGAGCCCGGCCGATCCGGCCCCGATGATGCACAGATCGGGCTTGAGCGTGACGGCCATCAGCAGCGCCAGGGACTGAGGAAGGAAAGGGTCGGGCGGACGAAACTCAGGTTTTATGGCCTCGCACGCGGCGGAACACAACCGGCAGCAGCGCGCAGACGGCGACGATCAGCAGCACCGCGAACAGCTCGATGCGCATGAAGCGCATCGGATCGAGCCCCTCCCCGCAGGGCGCCATGCCGGCGGCGCAGGCCTCGGCCCGTTCGGCGAGCAGGCCGCGCAGCACGTCGGAGGCGAGCGCATAGACCAGCGTGCCGGGCAGAATGCCGACCAGCGTCGTCCAGGCATAGGTGATAAAGGGCACCCCGATCAGCGCCGGCACGATGTTGACGACGAAGAAGGGCAGCGCCGGCACCATGCGCACGAACAGCATGTAATTGGCGGCATCGCGCTTGAAGCCCTCGGAGAAGCGCTCGAGCCACGGCCCGGCGCGCCTGCGCAGGAAATCGCCGAAGGCGTAGCGGGCGGCGAGGAAGACGGCACAGGCGCCGATGGAGGCCGCGACCAGCACGATGAGCGTGCCCTGCCACCAGCCGAAGACGAGGCAGACCGTGACCGTCATCAGCCAGGTGAGCGGAATCGACAGCGTGACCGCCAGCGCATAGAGCCCGATTGCGGCGAGCACGGCGAGCACCGGATTGGCGGCGCGCCAGGCCTCGATGCCGGAATAGCGCAGCGCGAGATTGTCGAAGGTGAAATGGGCATGGAGGCCGCTGGCGAAGAAGGCGATGAGGGCGAGAAGGATCAGCGCCAGCGGCCACGCCCGCAGCAGGCGGGACCGGCCCGCCTTGTCGCGGCCGGACCCGGTGCGCGACGATCCTTGCTTTGGCGTGGTGTTCGGCTTGGTGTTTGGCATGGCCGGAAGCTTTAACCTCCGGCACCGCGCCTGTCGCGCTTTGCGGCCGCGACCCGGACGGGACTTCACCAAGGGACTTCACCAAGGGACTTCACATTGACTTGGCTCCCCGCTTTGCCTATAGGAGCGCGCAACGAGAAAGCCGCCAGGGCAATGACCGGCGGCTTTCGGTTTTTCGGCGCGAAGCAGTCTAGAATCAAAGGGAACCGTGCCCGGCGCGGTCTGACGTCATGAAGCGTACTTATCAGCCGAGCAAGATCGTGCGGGCCCGTCGCCACGGTTTCCGCGCCCGCATGGCCACGCGCAGCGGCCGCGCGATCATCAACCGGCGCCGCCGGGATGGCCGCAAGAAGCTCTCGGCCTGAGTTTTCCACAGCGATGAGCACCCCTTCGCAGCCGACGCGCCTGCGCCGGCTGCTTAAGCGTGCCGAGTTCCTGCGGGCCGCGCGCGGGCGGCGCCACGGACGGCGCGGCTTCACGCTACAGGCCGTCGAGACCGGGCTGCCCGATGCCGGGATCGGCCTGACGGTGACCAAGAAAACCGGCAACGCCCCAGAGCGCAACCGCATCAAGCGACGGCTTCGCGCCGCTGTGACTGCCTCGGCGCGTGACTTTGCCCCCGGCAACGACTATGTGCTGGTCGGGCGGCGCGAGGCGCTGGCCGAGCCCTTTGCCCAGCTCGTTGCCAGCCTGGCCGGCGCGATCAAGCGCGTCGGGCCCGGACGCGGTTCGAATTTATCCGCCCGTACGCAGACAATGAGCGACACGCGCGATGATGTGCAGGATTTGGCACGATGAACGACAATAACCGCAACATCATCCTGGCGGTGGTGCTGAGCATGCTGGTGCTGTTCGGCTGGCAGTTCTTCATTGCCGGCCCGCAGATGGAACGCGCGGCCCTCCAGGCCGAGCAGGCCGCCCAGGCACAGCGCGAGGCCGAGGCGGCCCTGCCCGTGCCGTCCGCCGACGGGACGACCGCCGCCCAGCCGGCGAGCCCCGCCGGCCCACAGGTCTTCGCCGACCGTGACAGCGCGCTGGCCGCCGGCCCCCGCATCCGCATCGACACGCCCGAGCTCGAAGGCTCGATCAACCTGACCGGCGCGCGCATCGACGATCTGCGCCTGCGCCAGTATCGCGAGACGGTCGAGCCCGATTCCGACATCATCACCCTGCTCTCCCCCGCCGGCGCGCCGGGCGGCTATTATATCGAGCAGGGCTGGACGGTCGCTTCCGGCGCCGGCACCGTGGTGCCGCAGCGCGACACGGTGTGGACCGCCGAGAACCCCGAGGCAGTGCTGACGGCGACGACGCCGGTGACGCTGAGCTGGGACAATGACGAGGGCCTCGTCTTCCGGCGCACCATCGCGCTCGACGCCAATTTCCTGTTCACCGTCACCCAGAGCGTCGAGAACCAGACCGGCGGCGACGTGGCGCTGTTCCCCTATTCGCGGGTGATCCGCGAGGGCGTGCCCCCGGTGCAGAACTTCTTCATCCAGCATGAGGGCCTCTTGGGCGTGCTGGGTTCCAACAACTGGGTGGCGCGCAAATATCACGACATCCAGAATGACGGCCAGGTCGACTTTCCGGCCACCACCGGCTGGCTCGGCATCGCCGACAAATACTGGGCGACGGCGGTGATCCCGGCGCCCGGCGCCGGCATCAATGCGCGCTTCGTCTATACGGCCAACGGCACCGCGCCGCAGTTCCAGTCCAACTATGTCGAGACCCAGCCGGTGATCGTGCCGGCGGGCGCGACCGGCGAGACGACGAGCTATGCCTTTGCCGGCGCCAAGGAAGAGAGCGTCATCGCCTCCTATGAGCAGCAATACGGCTTCGACCGGCTCGAGCTGTTGATCGACTGGGGCTGGCTGCATTTCCTGACCCGCCCGATGCACTGGCTGCTGGTGCAGCTTTATGGGCTTCTGGGGAATTTCGGCCTCGCGGTCCTGGCGGTGACGGTGATCGTCAAGGCGATCTTCTTCCCGCTCGCCAACCGCTCCTACGCCTCGATGGCCGCCATGCGGCGCGTCGCCCCGGAGATGAAGTCGATCCAGGAGCGGCTGAAGGACGACCGCCCGGCCCAGCAGCAGGCGATGATGGAGCTTTACCGCAAGGAAAAGATCAATCCGCTTTCGGGCTGCTGGCCGATCCTGATCCAGATCCCGGTGTTCTTCGCGCTCTATACGGTGATCTTCATCTCGCTCGAGATGCGGCACGCCCCGTTCTTCGGCTGGATCCAGGACCTCGCCGCGCCCGATCCGACCAACATCTTCACCCTGTTCGGGCTGATCCCGTGGAACCCCACGGTGGTGCCGGTCATCGGCATGTTCCTGCATCTGGGCATCTGGCCGGTGGTGATGGGCATCACCATGTGGGTGCAGATGAAGCTCAACCCGCCGCCCACCGA
>JAEWHZ010000127.1 GCA_023387585.1 Pseudomonadota bacterium | reverse complement strand
TCCAGCTTCGGCACGTCGAGCCAGCGCCTTTCGGCCCAGCTCTTCAGCCCCAGCTCGGCCAGTTGCACCCCCTTGGCGCCGGCTTCGAGCCCATAGGGCCACGGCCCGTCCTCGGCGACATGGCGCAGGAACAGCTCCCATTGCGCCCGGAAACCGTTCTCGGCCGGCCAGTTGTCCGGCACTTTTTCCCAGCCGGCGAAGAAATCCATCATCTGCTTCTGGTCGGGGTTCCACACCGGCTTTGGCGTGTTGACCCGGTGCTGGGTGAAGCACTCGTGCAGCCCTGCCACCGCCGAGCCCAGCGTGCCGTCGACATGGAAGGTCACGAGATCGTCGCGCCGCACCCGCGTGGTCCAGCTCGAATTGATCTGCGCGACGATCCCCCCTTCCAGCTCGAAGGTGGCATAGGCGGCATCGTCGGTGTCGGCCGTAAAGCGCTGGCCGGCCTCGTCAACGCGCTGGGGAATATGCGTCGCCCCGAGGCAGGACACCGCCTTCACCTCGCCGAACAGATTGTCGAGCAGGTAGCGCCAGTGGCACAGCATGTCGAGGATGATGCCGCCGCCATCCGCCTTGCGATAGTTCCAGCTCGGCCGCTGCGCCGCCTGCCAGTCGCCCTCGAACACCCAATAGCCGAACTCGCCGCGCACCGACAGGATTTTGCCGAAGAAGCCGGAATCGCGCAGCATTTTCAGCTTCATCAGGCCCGGCAGGAACAGCTTGTCCTGCACCACGCCGTGCTTGAGCCCCGAGGCGCGCGCGGTCTTCGCCAGCCGCACCGCCGTTTCGAGATCGTCCGAGGTCGGCTTTTCGCAATAGACGTGCTTGCCCGCCGCCAGCGCCTTTTCCAGCAGCCCCGCCCGCATCAGCGTCGTGCCGGCATCGAAGAACACGCTGTCCTCGGGATTTGCCAGCGCCGCATCGAGATCGGTGCCCCAGCGCGCGATATCGTGCTGCTTCGCCAACCGCTCGATCTTGCCGCGGTCGCGCCCGACGATCATCGGGTCGACCACCAGCCGGTCGCCATTGGCCAATGCCAGCCCGCCCTGGTCGCGCAGGGCGAGGATCGAGCGCACCAGGTGCTGGTTGTAGCCCATGCGCCCGGTGACGCCATGCATGATGATGCCGATGCGCCGTTCCGCCATCGCGAAATCCTCCCGCCGCCCTCGTGTGTAACCAATTGGTTACTTGCATACCGACCCCGCCATGCGCCGTCAAGCACACCGGCGCACGCCCCCCGCGTTCTTTACCCGCCCCCTCAGGGCTGTTATCTGCCTCGTCGCCATTGTCGCCATCGTCACCCTGTGGTGACGATGCCCATCCCGGCGGTAGATCGAATTGACCGACAGCCCCTTGCCCGCCACAGAAGCGCCCTCCCCCGATCCCGGGACGCCCCGGCGCGCGCGCAGCTCGGCGAGGACCAAGGCCTCCATCCTCGCCGCCGGCCGCATCGCCTTCGCCGAGCGCGGCTTCGAGGGGGCGCGCATCGACGCCATCGCCGAGCGCGCCGGCGCCAACAAGCGCCTGATCTACCATTATTTCGGCAACAAGGAGGACCTGTACCGCGCCGTCCTGCTCGATGCCTATCAGGAGATCCGGCGCGGCGAGCGGGCCCTGAGCCTCGAGCGTCTGGGGCCGGCCGAGGGCATGGACCGGCTGGTGCGCTTCACCTTCCGCCATTTCCTCGCCAACCCGTGGTTCACCCGGCTGCTCTCCACCGAGAACGTCGAGAATGCGCGCTTCCTCAAGCAGCTCCCCGACATTCCGGCGCTGCATTCCCCGCTGGTCGGCCAGATCCGCGACCTGCTGCAACGCGGCGAGCAGGCCGGGGTGTTCCGCACCGATGTCGACCCGATCCAGCTCTATATCTCCATCGCCGGGCTCGGCTATTTCTACGTGTCGAACATGGCGACCCTGTCGGTGATCTTCGCCCGCGACCTGTCGAACACCGCCATGCTGCAGGAGCGCGAGGCGCAGGCGGTGCAGATGGTGATGGACTATCTGCGCACCGGAACCGCCTCCCGCTGAGCTCCTCTGACCTTGCCGCTCACAGCGGCGGCAGCACCTTTTCGGCGGCGCGGGTGACGAGCTCGAGCAGCTCGGCCACGCGCGGTTCGCTGCGTCTTTCGCCCAGCAGATGAATGCCGGCCGTGCCCTGCCGGGCCGGCTCCGACAGCGCCACCGCATGCAGTCCGTGCCGGGCGAATTCGGGCGCCATCAGGTCGGAATGCACCAGCACGGCGTCGGTCGCGAGGGCAAAATCCATGCAGGCGGCCATGGAGTTCGACCCGAAGGCGAAGTCGATGCGGTCGAACACCGTGTCGGCGCGCCCGCGCCGTTGCAGCGTGTCGAAGAAGCGCTGGTGGCGGGTCTCGGGCGGCGAGGTGGTGATCTGCGGATAGGCCTCGATCGCCGCCTGGCTATGCGCGCCCTCCAGCAACCTGTGCCCCTGGCGCACGAAATAGGCCTGGCCCAGCCGGGTGAGCGGCACGAATTCGGCGCCCGCCTCAGCCCCGAAACCCTCGATCTCATGGCCGAGGAACAGCGCGATGTCGCCCGACAGCAACTGGTCCATCAGCCGCAGCTGGTGCCCGAGGCTCACCTGGATCGGGGCGTTGGGAAACCGTTTTGCCCGCTCCAGCACCAGGTCGCGCACGAACAGCGTCCACCAGGTATAGCCGGTGCCGAGCGAGATGCCGCGCTCGGCATTGCGGCGCTGGCGGGCGATGCTGGCCAGGGTGTTGTCGTAGAGCCGGCGCATCAGCCGCGCATTCTCGTAAACCGTCTCGCCATAGCGCGTCAGGGCGATGCCGCGCGAGGTCCGGTCGAGCAGGGCCACGCCGAACGTGTCCTCGAGCCGCTTCATGTTGACGCTCAGCGTCGGCTGGCTGATGCGCAGCGCTTCGGCGGCCCGGCTGAGCGATCCGGCCTCGGCCACGGCGAGGAATTGACTGAGCAGCTTGTCCATGTCCCTCCCATAGCATTGATCTATGGCAACGCGCGCGCTTTTGTATTTCCTTTTTGACTGATCCGTATCACTCTTATGGCTGGCATCGAACGGAGCGGCAAAGTTTCCGGAACGTCCGAGGAGGAGCTTCGGCTTCCATACAAGTTTCGCGATGTTCGCGTTCCCGGCCACCGCGCCGTGGTAACCGGACGGTGATTTCGCGCGCCCTGACACAGGCGAACGGATCGCCGAAAACCAGAACAAGGCCGGCAGCCAGCCGATCTGCGCGCTTGCACCGGCCGTGCCAATGAAGTAACCATCCGGTTATGCAGCGACGGGGAGGTCGCGCGCATAGCACTCGGGCCGCCCAGTGCGGCATTGACGGGAGGACAGACATGACGTTTCGCATCCAGCGCCGGCAATTCCTGCTCGGCTCTTCGGCGCTCGCCGCCGCCGGCGCCTTCGGGCTCGGCCCCGCCCGGGCGCAGGCCGCCGGCCTGCGGCTGTTCTGGTGGGGCGGCCAGGCCCGCGCCGACCGCACGCTCGGGGTCGCCGACCTCTATTCCGAGACCACCGGCGCTCCGCCGATCCAGGGCGAGTTCCTCGCCTGGGACGACTACTGGACGCGCCTCGCGACCCAGGTGGCCGGCGGCAACGCCCCCGACATCTACCAGATGGACTATCGCTTCATCGTCGAATACGCGACCCGCAACGCCATCGTCCCGCTCGACGAGTTCGTCGAATCCGGCGTGCTGAACCTCGACGATTTCGACGAGGACCAGATCGAGGGCGGGCGCGTCAACGGCCAGCTCTACGGGCTCAGCCTCGGCGCCAACTCGGTGGCGACGCTCGTCAACACCACCGCCTTCGAGGAGGCCGGGGTCGAGCCGCCCGATTTGAGCTGGACCTATGCCGACATCGAGCGCTATGGCGAGGCGTTCAAGGAAGCCAATATCCGCGGCGGCATGCGCGCCTTCGCCGACGGCTCGCGCTCCGAGCCCATGCTCGACAACTGGATCCGCCAGCGCGGCAAGCCGCTCTACACCCCGGAAGGCCAGCTCGGCCCGGATGTGGACGACATGGTCGAGTGGTTCACCATGTGGAACGACTTCCGCCAGGCGGGCTACATCATCTCCGCCGAGGACGATGCCCTCGACACCGGAGCGCCGGAAGTCTCGGCGGTTGCGCTGGAAAAATCGGCGCTGATGCCGACCAACTCCAACCAGCTCATCATCCACCAGTCGATCAACCCCGACGCCCTGACCATCACCTCCTATCCGCGCCTCGCGGCCGGGGTCGGCGGCGGGCATTACCGCAAGCCCAGCCAGTTCTGGTCCATGGCCTCGTCCTCCGCCCATAAGGAAGACGCGGCCGCCTTCCTGAGCTATTTCGTCAACGACATCGAGGCCGGGCGCATCCTCGGCGTCGAGCGCGGCATTCCGTGCTCGGCCGGCGTACGCGATGCGATCACCCCGGAACTGAGCGATCAGGACCAGATCGCCCTCAACTTCGTCGCCAATCTGGGCGATCTGCTCGGGCCCCTGCCGCCGTCCCCGCCCAACGCGGCCGGCGAGATCGACGTGTCGCTGCTGCGCGTGGTCGCCCAGGAAGTGGGCTTCGGCGCCCGTACGCCGGAAGATGCCGGGCGCTATTTCGTCGAGGAAGCGCAGGCCATCCTCGCGCGCGCCGCGAGCTGACCCGATGACGGCGCGTCTTGCAGAGGGTGCCGCCCCCGGCGGGCGCGCCGTCACCGGCTCGACCTGGTCGCGGGCGTGGTCCAACCACGCCCCCGGCTACATGTTCCTCCTGCCCTGGTTCGTCGGCTTTTTCGGCCTGACCATCGGGCCGATCCTGTATTCGCTCTATCTCAGCTTCACCGATTTCGACCTGCTCACCCCGCCGCGCTGGGCCGGCGCCGACAATTACGTGCGCATGTTCACCAATGATCCGCGCTTCGCGGCGGCCATGCGGGTCACCTTCTTCTTCGTGCTGTTCTCGGTGCCGCTGAAGCTCGCCTTCGCGCTCGGCGTGGCGCTGCTGCTCAATCGCGGCATGAAGGGCCTGCCGCTCTACCGGGCCCTGTTCTACCTGCCCTCGCTGCTCGGCGCCTCGGTGGCCATCGCCATATTGTGGCGCCAGATCTTCGCCGGCAACGGCCTGGTCAACCAGTTCCTCACCTTCATCGGCGTGTTCGGCCCCGATTCGCTGACCGGCATGACCGCGCCGAGCTGGCTGTCCAATCCCAACTACTCGCTATGGACCCTGATCATCCTGTCGATCTGGCAGTTCGGCTCGCCGATGATCATCTTCCTCGCCGGGCTGCGCCAGATTCCGCAGGACATGTACGAGGCCGCCTCGCTCGACGGCGCCTCGCGCTGGCGGCAGTTCTGGAAAATCACCCTGCCCCTGCTTACCCCGGTGGTGTTCTTCAACCTGGTCATCCAGACCATCGACGCCTTCAAGAGCTTCACCCCGGCCTTCATCATCTCGGCCGGCACCGGCGGGCCGATCAACTCGACCCTGTTCTACACCCTCTATCTGTACAACGAGGCGTTCAGCTTCTTCCGCATGGGCTATGCCTCGGCGCTGGCCTGGTTCCTCCTGGCGCTGATCGCGTGCTTCACCGCCTTCTCGTTCCTGACCTCGAAATACTGGGTGCATTATGACGACTGACATGCACCGGCTCACTGTCGTCACCGGCCGGGAAACCGACGAGGCGGCCAGAAGACGCAAGCGCATCCTGTCGGTCCTGGCGCATGCAGCCCTGATCGGCGCCTCGATCCTGATGCTCTATCCGCTGCTCTGGCTGCTGGCGGCCTCGTTCAAGCCCGAGAACCAGATTTTCTCTTCGGGCATCTGGCCGAGCTTCGAGTGGAGCATCGATTCCTATTTCCGCGGCTGGAACGGGCTGCGCGTCAGCTTCTCCGTCTTCTTCATCAACTCCTTCATCATCGCGTTCCTGTCGGTCATGGGCAATCTGATCACCTGCTCCATGGCCGCCTACGCCTTTGCGCGCCTCAGCTTCAAGGGCCGCAATTTCTGGTTCGCCATGATGCTGATGACGCTGATGCTGCCCTATCACGTCGTGCTCATCCCCCAATACGTGCTGTTCCGCGAACTGGGCTGGATCGACACCTTCCTGCCGCTGACCGTGCCGAAATTCCTCGCCGTCGACGCCTTCTTCATCTTCCTGATGGTGCAGTTCTTCCGCGGCATCCCGCGCGAGCTCGACGAGGCGGCGATGATGGACGGCTGCTCGGCCTGGCGCATCTATTACAAGATCATGCTGCCGCTCAGCCTGCCGGCCCTGGTCACCACGGCGATCTTCACCTTCATCTGGACCTGGGACGACTTCTTCGCCCCGCTGATCTATCTCAACCGCATGCAGAACTACACGGTGATGCTCGGGCTCAGGACCTTCGTCGATTCCACCGCGCAATCGGATTTCGGCGGGCTGTTCGCCATGAGCGTCCTGTCGATCATTCCGATCTTCTTGTTCTTCCTCTTCTTCCAGCGCCTGCTCATCGAGGGCATCGCGACCACCGGGATGAAACGCTGACCCCATGACCGACATCAAGTTCGCCGCCATCGGCATCAACCACGCTCACATCTACGGGCAGGTGGAGTGCCTGAAGCGTGCCGGCGCGCAATTCGTCGCCTTCTTCGCCCCCGAGGACGATCTGGCCGCCGCCTTCGCGCAGAAATTCCCCGAGGCGCGCCGCGTCGCCGACCGGCGCGAGATCCTCGAGGACGAATCCGTCGCCATCGTCGTCACCGCCGCCATCCCCGGCGACCGGGCCGAGATCGCCCTCGCCGCCATGCGCCACGGCAAGGACGTCCTGACCGACAAGCCCGGCATGACGACGCTCGAGGACCTCGCCGAGATCGACCGCGTCTCGCGCGAGACCGGACGCATCTTCTCCATCCTTTATTCCGAGCATTTCGAGGTCGGCGCCACCGTCGAGGCCGGGCTGCGCGTCGCGCGCGGCGAGATCGGCAAGGTGGTCAACACCGTCGGCCTCGGCCCCCATTCGCTGCGCCTCAACAACCGCCCCGACTGGTTCTTCACCCGCAGCCGCTATGGCGGCATCCTCACCGACATCGCCAGCCACCAGTTCGAGCAGTTCCTGTTCTTCGCCGACGCGCTCGATGCCGAAGTGGTCTCGGCGAGCGTCGCCAATCGCGGCCATCCCGAGCGTCCGGGCCTTCAGGACCTCGGCGACGTCCATCTCAGGACCGCCGACGTCACCGGCTATATCCGCGTCGACTGGTTCACCCCCGAGGGCCTGCCCACCTGGGGCGACGGAAGGCTGATCATCCTCGGCACCGAGGGCTATATCGAACTGCGCAAATATATCGACGTCGCCGGCCGCCCCGGCACCGACCATCTGATCAAGGTCGACCGCAAGGGCGTCGAGCATATCGATTGCACCCGCACCGAGCTGCCCTTCGGGCGCCAGTTCCTCGCCGATGTGCGCGACCGCACCGAGACGGCGATGCCGCGCGAGCGCTGCTTCAACGCCATGAAGCTGGCGCTGACGGCCCAGGCCCTGGCCGAGCGCGGCACGGAGTGGGCGCCGTGAGCCGCATCTACAAGGTCGCCATCGTCGGCCTCGGCATCGGGCGCAGCCACATCGTCGAGGGCTACGCCCCCAATGCGGACCGTTTCGCCGTCACCGCGCTGTGCGACCTCGATGCCGCGCGCATGGCCGCCATCGGCACCGAGTTCGGCATCGCCCGCCAGACGACCGACTTCGACGAGCTGCTGCATTGGAACGACATCGACATCATCGACATCTGCACGCCGCCGGGCCTACATGCGCCGATGATCTTCGAGGCCCTCGCCGCCGGCAAGCACGTGGTCTGCGAAAAGCCGCTGGTCGGCTCGCTGGCCGATGTCGACCGGGTGATGGCCGCCGAGCAGAACGCCACTGGCCTCTTGATGCCGGTGTTCCAGTACCGCTTCGGCGACGGCGTGCAGCAGGCCAAGGCGATCATCGACGCCGGCATCGCCGGAAAGCCCTTCATCGGCACCGTCGAGACCCTGTGGCGCCGCGAATCCGCCTATTACGCCGTGCCCTGGCGCGGCAAATGGAAGACCGAGCTCGGCGGCGTGCTGATGGGCCACGCCATCCACCCGCACGACATCCTCACCTACCTCATGGGCGATATCGCCCGCGTCTTCGGCCGCGTCGCCACCCGCGTCAACCCGATCGAGGTCGAGGACTGCATCTCCGCCTCGCTCGAGATGCGCAGCGGCGCTCTGGTCAGCCTCACCGCCACGCTCGGCGCCGCCGAGGAGCACACCCGCATCCGCCTCGCCTTCGAGAATGTCAGCTTCGAGAGCGACCACGCCCCCTACAATCCCGGCGCCAGGCTGTGGAAGATCGAACCGCGCAACGCCGGGACCGCCGAAAAAATCGCCGCGCTGCTCGAAAACTGGGCCCACGTGCCCCCGCGCTTCACCACCCAATTCGCGCGCTTTCACGACGCCCTGGAGGGCAAGGCGCCGCTGCCGGTCACCAGCATGGATTCGCGCCGCGCGCTCGAGCTGGTCACCGCCTTCTATCACTCCTCGACGACCCATGAGGATGTCGAGCTGCCCATCGGCCCCGGACACCCGCGCTATGACAGCTGGGTGCCGCCGGGCTTCGCGTGAGGAGCCGCTTATGGCCGCAAGCATCGAACTGAGAAAGATCGTCAAGGCCTATGGCGATTTCGAGGTCGTCCACGGCGTCGACCTCAAGATCGATCCGGGCGAGTTCACCGTCTTCGTCGGCCCCTCGGGCTGCGGAAAATCGACGCTGCTGCGCATGATCGCCGGGCTCGAGCCGATCACCGGCGGCGAGCTGCTGATCGACGGCGAGGTGATGAACGCGGTCCCGGCCGCCAAACGCGGCATCGCCATGGTGTTCCAGTCCTATGCGCTCTACCCGCATATGACGGTCTACCAGAACCTCGCCTTCGGGCTCGAAACCGCCCGCATGCCCAAGGCGCTGATCCGCGAGAAGGTGGCCAAGGCGGCGCAGATCCTGCGCATCGAACCGCTGCTCAAGCGCAAGCCCAAGCAGCTCTCCGGCGGCCAGCGCCAGCGCGTCGCCATCGGCCGCGCCATCACCCGCGAGCCGCGCATCTTCCTGTTCGACGAGCCGCTGTCCAATCTCGACGCCGAATTGCGCGTGCAGATGCGCGTCGAGATCGCCAAGCTGCACAACGATCTCGGCAACACCATGATCTACGTCACCCACGACCAGGTCGAGGCCATGACCATGGCCGACAAGATCGTCGTGCTGTCGGCCGGCAATTTTTTTAATGTATGGGCGACGATCGAGATCTACAACAACCCGCAGAACCTGTTCGTCGCCGGCTTCATCGGCTCGCCCAAGATGAACTTCCTCAAGGGCCGCATCGAGCAGGCGGACGCCGCCTCCACGCGCATCGCCGTCGCCGGCGGCGAGGTCACCCTGCCGCGCGCCGTCCCGCTCGCCCCCGGCACCGAGATCACCTTCGGCATCCGCCCCGAGCATATCGAGACCGGCGTCGGATCCGACTCCGGCCCGGGCACAAGGCTCACCGACATCAATATCGAGCTGGTGGAAAATCTCGGCGGCCAGACGGTGCTCTACACCGCGA
>JAEWHZ010000109.1 GCA_023387585.1 Pseudomonadota bacterium | reverse complement strand
TCGGCGTGCCGGTGGCGCCGCTGCGCGATGCGCTGCGCGTGCTCGACAATGAGGGCATCCTCACCATCCATCCGCGCTCGGGCATCCAGATCACCAAGCCCGGCGCCGAGCTCACCCAGTCCACCTACCAGTTCCGCACCATCGTCGAGCGCGCCGCGGTGCGCGTCTTCTGCGAGACGGCGGACGATGCGGTGGTGGCGGCGATAAGGCGGCGGCATCTCGAGATGCAGCTCAAGGTCGAGACCACCGGCATCACCGAAGACATCCTGGCCGAGGCCGAGGAGATCGAGGACGAGTTCCACGGTGCCATCATCGCCAGCCTGCGCAACCCGCTGATCGAGCGCGCCTATGTGCGCATGCGCACCTATCTGCGTCTGGTGCGGCTCGACAGGCGCATGACCGTGGCGCTCATGCAGCGCACCATGCGCGAGCATCTCGAAGTGATCGCCGCCGTCGAGGCGCGCGATCCCGATGCGGCCGAGGCGGCGATCGTCGCGCATTTCACCACGGCGCTGCAGCGCCATCTGGGCATGTTCATCTAGGAGCGCTTCCAGCAAAAGCGGATACCAATTTGCGGTTCGGAAAGCGCGGCAAAACAAGGGCTTAATCCGGCATCCAGCCGGATCATCGACAGGGAAGAGACATGAAGATCACGGGATTCACCGGCTGGCTGGTGGAGCACGATCCCGGCCCGCGCTTCATCTGGCGCGACGGGCTGCACGGTTCGCATGACGACATTCCGCGCGGAACCAGGCCGCGCAAGGCCGTCATCCGCATGGAGACCGATGCCGGCCTTTTTGGCGCCATGGAGATCAATCGCGGCGATGCGGTGCTGGATCTCGTGCGGCGGCGCTACCACGAGTTCATCGGCGAGAACCCGCTGCTCACCGAACGCCTGTGGCGCATGATCTGGGAGATCGACCGCGTCGAGGAAATCCACATGCGCCAGCTCGGCCTGCTAGACGTCTTGTGCTGGGACGTAAAGTCGCAGCATGCCGGCATGCCGGTGCATCAGATGCTCGGCGGGGACGAGCGCGTGGTTCCGGCCTATGCCTCGACGGTCACCTGGCCGACGATGGAGGAGTATGAGCGCTACATCAAGATGAGCCGCGACCTGGGGTTCAAGGCGTTCAAGCTGCATGCCTGGGGCGACGTGAAGCGCGACATCGCGCTGTCGACCAATCTGCGCAAATGGGTCGGCGACGACGCCGATCTGATGTTCGACGGCTCGGCCGGCTGGGACTATGTCAACGCGCTCGAATTCGGCAAGGCCATCCAGGACCTCGGCTTTCTGTGGTACGAGGAGCCGATGCGCGAGTTCCATCTGGGCTCCTACGCCAAGCTGTGCGACAAGCTCGACATCCCGGTGCTCGCCGCCGAAACCTCGGACGGCGTCCATGGCAACATGGCCTCGTGGATCGAGGCCGGCGCGCTCGACATGACGCGCGTCTCGTCCTTCTACAAGGGCGGCTTCACGGGCGCGATGAAGGTCGCGCATCTGTCCGAGAGCCACGGCATGCGCTGCCAGGTTCACGGCATGAGCCTCGAGAACGCGCAGATCTGCGCCGCCATCCCCAATAACGACTATTACGAGCAGCTCATCATCGACGAAGACCAGATCCGCGGACTGAGCAAGCTCGGGCCGCTCGCCATCGTCGACGGCAATCTGACGGTCAGCGACGAGCCGGGGGTCGGCTATCGTTACGACTGGGACGAGCTCGACCGCACGGCACTGACCAAGGTGGAGGTCACCGAAAGGTTGACGCCGCCTGCGAAACTGATACCGTGGCACTGATATATCACAGCGTCGTTTTGAACGATCAAACAGGGAGGTATACTCATGAACACTCTTGATCGCCGCTCGCTGCTCAAGCTTGGCGGCGGGCTGCTCGCCGCATCCGCGCTGAGCCCGCTCGCAGCCTTCGCCCAGTCGCAGCGCATCAATTACTGGCACACCTTCACCAGCCAGAACGAGTTCGCCGGCCTCGAAGAGGTCATGCGGATGTTCGCCGAGGCGCATCCCGATATCGGGGTGACGCAGGAGAACATCCCCAACCCCGAATTCATGGCCAAGATCACCGCCGCGGTGATCTCGAACAGCCGGCCCAACGTGTCCATGGTCGCCTCCGAGCGCTTCCAGGACCTGCGGGCCATGAACGCGCTGGTCGACATGACCGACCTCATCGCCAATTGGGAGCGGCGCGGCGATTTTGACGACAAGCGCTTCGATTCGATCACCCATGACGGCCGCGTCTACGGCGTGCCCGGCTTCGCCTTCGTCGACTGGATGTATTACCGCAAGGACTGGTTCGACGAAGCCGGCCTCGCTCCGCCGACGACGCTCGAGGAGCTGCGCGAGGCCGCCATCGCCCTCACCGATCCGGCACAGGGCCGCTACGGGCTCGGCATGCGCGGCGGTCCCGGCGGGCAGAACTACATCATCAACGTCATGGAAGCCTTCGGTGCTCCCGTGCTGCATCCCGATGGCAGCATCGGGCTCGACCGCGACGCCGCCATCGCCGGCATCGACTGGTTCGCGGGCCTTCTGACCCGTGACGGCGCCGTGCCGCCAAGCGCCCCCAATGACGGCTTCCGTCAGGTGATCGAGGGCTTCCAGACCGGCCAGACGGCGATGATCTGGCACCACACCGGCTCCTATCAGGATATCGCGGCGCTGCTCGAGCCGGGTGTCGAGTTCGGCACGCTGGCCATGCCGGCCGGCCCGTCGAGCCGCGTCGCGCGGCTCGCCTATGCCTATAACTGCATCGTCAGCGAAGAGAACGCCGATGCCTCCTGGGAGTGGATCAAGTTCTGGGGCGAGCCCGATGCCGGCATCGCCATGCTGGAAAAGACCGGCTACTTCCCGGCCTCCAACGTCGCCGCGCAGGACGAGCGCATCGTCGGCAACCCGATGTATGCGCCGGCCGCCGAGACCATGGAATTCGGCATTCCCCAGCCCAGCTTCCCCGGTGCTGCCGGCTGGGCCGAGAACACGGTGCTCCCCGCCTTCCAGCGGGCGCTGATCGGCACGGCGACGCCGGAAGAGGCTGTCGACGAGATGATCGCCGGCCTCGCCGACGCCACCGCCTGAGTGTTCCTCCACGGGGCGGCCTTGCGCCGCCCCGGTTTTTCTCCCGAGGTCCCGGAGCCGCAATGACCCGCGCCTTCAATATGGCCGCAAGCCCGCCGCCGCGCTCGGTGTGGGAAGCCGTCAATCCCGTCCGCATGATCGGCGAATTGTCGGAAACCAGATACTGGATGTATCTGCTGCTGCTTCCCAGCCTGCTGCTCATCACCGCCGTGGTGCTCTATCCCACGGTCTACGGCTTCCATATGAGCTTTCACGAGATGCGGCTGAACCGGCCCGATCTCGGCACCGGCTTCGTCGCCCTCAAGCATTACGAGCGCATGCTGGCCGACCCGATCTTCTGGGTCTCGCTGCGCAACACCGCCGTGTGGGTGACCTCCTCGATCACGCTCGAATTCCTCATCGGCCTTGTCGCCGCGCTGGCGCTCAACCGTAACCTGCCGGGCACCAAGGTGCTCGCGGTGGTCATCCTGCTTCCCTATTTCCTACCCAACGTGGTCGCCGGCCATATGTGGGCGCTGATGCTCGATCCGCGCCTCGGGGTCATCAACGACGTGTTGGTGCGCATCGGCCTGCTCGAAGGCTACAAGGCCTGGTTCGCCGATCCGTCCACGGCCATGGCCGCCGCGGTCATCGTCGAGACCTGGCACAGTTTCCCGTTCTTCACCCTCTTGATCATGGCCGGGCTCAAGGGCATCCCGACCGATCTCTACAAGGCTGCCGACATCGACGGGGCAGGGCCCTTCGCCCAGTTGCGGCTGATCACCCTGCCCATGCTCAAGACGATCATCGCCGCAGCCGTCATCCTGCGCGTCATCGGGCTGGTCAACTCGCCCGACCTGCTGCTCATCCTCACTTCCGGCGGTCCCGGCCGGTCGACGCAGGTGCTCTCGCTCTATGCGTTCCAGACCGCCTACAAGGACTTCAACTTCGGCTATGCCGGGGCGCTGTCGGTGATCATGTTCATCCTGCTCATGGGGTTCGCCTGGATCTATGTCCGGCTCTCCAAAGTCAATCAGGACTAGCGCCATGGCCGAAACCCGCTCTGCCTCGAAGCTCGTCTGGGACATCGCGACCTATGCCGTGCTGATCCTGCTCGCTTTCGTGTGCATCTTCCCGATCCTGTGGACCTTCCTCACCTCGGTGAAGATCGAAGCCGACATCGTGACGCGCGAGATGGTCTATCTGCCCACGCGCTTCACCTTCGAGAACTACGTCAAGCTGTGGAACCAGTCGGGCTATCCGGTGCTGGTGATGAACAGTTTGATCGTCACCTCGGTGACGGTGCTGATCTGCCTGCTCACGGGCACCATCGCCTCCTATGCCTTCTCGCGCTTCCACTTCGCCGGCCGCACCCAGCTCATGCTCGGCTATCTGGTCGTGCGCATGTTCCCGGCCGTGCTGATGATCATTCCGCTGTTCATCGTCATGCGCAATGTGGGGCTGCTCGACAGCACCTTCGGGCTCGCCGTCGCCTATACCAGCTTCCTGCTGCCGCTGTTCGTGTGGATGCTGAAGGGCTTCTTCGACGCCGCGCCCAAGGAGCTCGAAAGCGCGGCGCGCATCGACGGCTCGACCCGCATCGGGGCCATGCTGCGCATCGTCATCCCCATCGCGCGCAACGGGCTGGTCGCCACCTGCGTCTTCGTCGCCATCGCGGCGTGGAACGAATATCTGTTCGCCCTGATGCTGACCACCAGCCAGGGCTCGCGCACCTGGCCGGTCGGGCTCCAGCTCATGGTCGGGGAATTCCAGTTGCCGTGGGGCATGCTCGCCGCGGGCGGCATGATCTCCATCCTGCCGGTCATCGTCCTGTTCGCGCTGGTGCAGCGCGTGATGGTCGCGGGCATCACCGCCGGCGCAGTCAAGGGTTAACGTTCAATGGCCAATCTCTC
>JAEWHZ010000096.1 GCA_023387585.1 Pseudomonadota bacterium | reverse complement strand
ACAAGGCCGGGCTGTTCCTGCCTTTCGTGGTGGTGACGGTGATCATCCACTTCGCCGCCGTGGTGATCCTCGACATGGAACTGCGCGGCCATGGCAGTCCGGGTTTTTATCTCTATGTCGTCGTGCCGATCGCCGTGGTCGTCACCTTCGCCATCCTGCCTTCCTCAAAGGGGGGGATATTGGGATTGATGTGGGCGAAGGGGTGGAGCGACGAGCAGGACAGGTAGCGGGGGTGCCCAGAACCCACAACGGGTCATCCCTGCGCATGCGCGGACCTCTGTTTATCGCTATAGTATTGATTAAACGGAGGTTCCCGGCTTCGCGGGGATGACTCGCGGAAAATCCAGCGGCGCGCAGTCTAGCTCGCGCCGCGGGCGGCCGGGACGGGGCCCGAGCTTTCGCGCACGATGATGGAGGCTTCCAGCGGGGGCGGTTCCTCGATGGCCTCGCCTTCGAGCAGCGAGACGATGTAGCGGGCGACGGCCAGGCCCATCTCGCGGTTCGGCGTGCTGACCGTGGTGAGCGAGGGGCGGATATGCATGCCGGTCTCGAGATCGTCGAAGCCCACTATGCTCATCTGTCCGGGAATGCTTATGCCGCGGTCATTGGCCTCGAACAGGGCGCCGAGGGCGTAATAGTCGTTGCTGCAGATCACCGCGGTGGGCCAGTCGGGGGCCTCGAGCATCTTCGAAAGCCCGACGCGGCCCGACTGGATCAGGGATTCCGGCAGCTCGATCATATGCTGCGGCCGGATGGCGATGCCCTGGCGCGCCAGCGCGTCCCGGATGCCGTCGACGCGCTGGTTCATGCGGTCGTTATGGTCGTCGCGGGAGATGGTGATGCAGCCGAAATCGCGGTGGCCGAGCTCGAGCAGATGGTCGACGACCTGCTCCATGGCTGATTTGTTGTCGAAGCCGATGACGCGCAGGCCCGGCGTCGCCCCTGTCTCCTCCGATCCGGCCGTATAGGTGATAACGGTCGGGATGTTGCGCTCGGACAGGTAGGGGAGCAGCGCGGGGGGCTGGGTAAGCCCGACCAGCACCAGGCATTCGACGCCGCCTTCCACCATCTTGAGCGCCTGCTTCATGGCGCTGTCCTCGCCCTGCTCGGTGCAGGCGATCAGCAAGGTGTAGCCGCGCGAGGAGAGATAGCGCTGCAACCCCTCGACGACGGTGCCGAATTTGGGGAATTCCAGCGTCGGCAGCAGGACGCCGACGATCCGGGTGCGCTGCGAGGCCAGCGCCTTGGCGGCGCCGTTCGGCACCCAGCCCAGCGCCTCGACCGCCCGTTCGACGCGCTGCTTCATCTCGGCGGACACGCCATATCCGTCATTGAGCGCCCGCGAGACGGAGGCCGTGGAAACGCCGGCCAGCTCGGCGACGTCGGCCAGCGTCTTCGTCGGCGAGGCCGGCTTGCGGGCTCGGCGGCGAATTGTGTTCTCGACAGTCAAGATGGCGCCTCACCGTGCATGACGATTACAGGGAACCGATCGAATATCGGTCAGCGGACTCCCGTTTGCAATATGTTGCGATCGGAAAAGGCAGGAATTTCAATCCTTAGCAGGAAAAGGAACGGGATCGGGCCCGATCGCTGAAATCGCTGATCGGCGCTGCAAATCAGGCCTCCACTTGTTCGGGGAGCCCGACCAGCTTCATCGCTGCCTGCATCAGTCCGCGCCGGGTGGCGGCGTCATAGGCCTGGATATGGGCGCGGGAGGGCCATTTCTTCTCGAAATAGATGCCGCCGCGCGACCAGTAATAATCGGATATCGCATTCATCACGGTGTCGACGCCTTCCTGCACCGAAGTCTGCACCGGCAGGCCACGCAGCTTGACCATATTGGTGTTCATGAAGGCGGCCGGGTGCAGCGCGGCGACGGTGACGCCCGAACCTTCGAGGCGCCTGTCAAGTTCGAAGGCATACATGATCTGGGCGAGCTTGCTCTGGCGATAGGCCGCCGGCCCGTCATAGGTCTCGACCGGCATCAGATCGTCGAGGTCGATCGGGTCCTGGCCCGCCGATGCGACATGGATGATGCGCGACGGGGTGCTGGCCTTGAGCAGCGGCAGCAGAAGTTCGGTCAGCAGCACGCAGGACAGGAAGTTGAGCCCGAAGCGCAGCTCATGGCCCTGGGGGGTCAGCTCGCGCGTCGGATCGCCGTCGAGCCCGCCGCCGACGCCGGCATTGTTGACGAGCAGATGGAGCTTCGGCGTCAGCTCCTCGACGCGGCGGGCGAGGTCGCGCACTTCGGCGAAGGACGACAGGTCGGCCCTGAGGAAGCGCGGTTTCGGATAGCCCTTCTCGATGAATTCCGAGACCAGCTCGTAGCCGCGCTGCTCGTTGCGGCCATGCAGGATGACGTTGACGCCGCTGGCCGCGAGGGCAGTGGCCACGCCGCGGCCGAGGCCGTCGGTGGAGCCGGTGACGAGGGCGGTCTTGCCGCTCAGGGACATGATCTTTCTCGCCCCCGGATCAGAACCACTTGCCGGAAAAGCGCGGCGGGCGCTTCTCGAGGAAGGAATTTCCGCCCTCGACGGTGTCCGGCGTGCCGGAAACCTTCCAGACCTCGTTGCGCTCGAAGACGATGCCGCTTGCGAGCGAGCTGTTCATGGTGTCGCGCACGCAGGCCTTGCTGGACGCGACCGCGAGGGGGGCGCGGCTGGCGATGATGGCGGCGATCTCGAGGGCGCGGGGCACGGTTCTGTCGACATCGACCACCTCGACGACATGGCCCACCCGCAGGGCGGTCTCGGCGTCGATCGGATCGCCGGTGAACAGCATATAGGAGGCGAAGGCGGGGCCGATCTTGCGCGGCAGGCGCTGCGTGCCGCCATCGCCGGCGATGCCGCCGATCTTGACCTCGGGCTGGCCGAATTTCGCATTGCGGCCGGCGATGATGAAATCGGTGGTGAGCGCGAGCTCGTTGCCGGCGCCGAGCGCATAGCCGTTGATCGCGGCGATGATGGGCTTGGTGAAGTTCTCGATCACGCCCCAGGCGCGGATGCGGCGCGGATCGTTGACCGCCTTGCCGTCGGTCTCGCGGATCTCGCCGATATCGGCGCCGGCGCAGAACGCCTCGTCGACGCCGGTGATGACCACGCAGCGGATGCTGTCATCGGTCTGGGCCGCCTCGAGAAGGGCTGCGATCCTGTAGACCATGGG
>JAEWHZ010000007.1 GCA_023387585.1 Pseudomonadota bacterium | reverse complement strand
CGCCCTTGAACCGGCGGGTTTTTCGCCCATATGCTGTACATTCGACCGGGTGCCGCTTCCATGGGCCCGTCGCCCACACGTTGCTTGGATGTCAAGGACGAAAACGGGATGTCTCGCGTATCGGTGTTCTCCGCCCCCTTCCTGCTCGGCTTCGATGCCTTCGAGGAACGGATTGAACGGCTGACCAGGTCGGCCGACGGTTATCCGCCCTACAATATCGAACGCCGCCTGGAAGCGGACGGAGCGGAAACCTTTTTCGTGTCGATCGCCGTAGCCGGCTTTTCCGCGTCCGACCTCGAGCTCACGCTCGAGGACAACCAGCTCGTGGTGCGTGGACGCCAGGCGGATAGCGGCACGCGCCAATATCTGCATCGCGGCATAGCCACCCGCCAGTTCCAGCGCAATTTCCTGCTGGCCGACGGAATGGAGGTCAAGGATGCAACCTTGCGGGACGGGCTGCTCGTTATTGCCCTTGAACGCCCGCAAAGCCTGAAGCAGGCGCGCCGCATCGACATTCGTACTCTGTGAGAAAGGGCCGAGACAAATGATTGGAAAACCGAACGTGCCCCAGCACCACCAGGGCGACATCAACCCGCTGCGCCACCTCACCGCCGCCCAGTTCGCCGCCCTTGGCGGCTCGGCGGTCGCCTATGTGCGGGCGATGCGCGGCGACGAGCTCGGCGCCATGATCGGCGATGGAAGGTTCGACGACGACGAGACCTATCAGTTGGTCATGTCGGCGGACGGCACCCCGCTGCTGGTCGCCCACACGGCCGAGGCCGTGCATGAATGGCTGGGCGACAAGCCGGTGGGGCTGGTCTCGCTGCACTGACGCGGCGAGCGCCCCGAATTCTACCGGCCCGCCGCCCCGTCAGGCGGCGTCCGTCGCCTCGAGCGGCTCGACCAGCAGGGCGCGCAGTTCCGCCGGGTCGGTGGTGCTGCGCAGGGCGGCGGCCATCGAATCGGTGCGCAGCAGGCGCGCGACGCGCGACAGCGCCTTGAGATGGTCGGCGCCGGCCCCGGTGGGGGCCAGCAGCATCATCACCAGATCGACCGGCTGGTCGTCCACGGCATCGAAATCCACCGGCTCGGCGAGCCGCAGGAATACCGCGGTGACCCCCGCAAGGCCGGGAATCTTGCCGTGCGGGATGGCAATGCCATTGCCCAGCCCGGTCGATCCCAGCTGTTCACGCTCGATAAGCGCCGTGCGCGCCAGCTTCGGATCGATCCCGGTCAGCGAGGCAGCCGTGTCTGCGAGCAGGTCGATGACGTCGTCTTTGCGGAACGGCTGTGCCACAAACAGCACAGCGCGTTCTGCCAAAATGTCGGCAAGTTCCATTACAGTCCCGGTGTAGTCGCCAATAAAAGCGTGGCTCGTTTCAAGGCATCTAATTGCCGCCGAGTGCTGGGTCTATCCAGCCGATATTTCCATCGCTGCGGCGGTAGACCACATTCAGCCCGCCATGTCCAGCGTGACGGAACATCACAGCCTCGGCCCCCGACAGATCGAGCTCCATGACGGCCTCCTCGACGCTCATCATGCGCAGGTTGCGGGTCGATTCGGCGATGACGGGGGAGGCGTAGTCCTCGTCGATCTCCTCGACCGAATCGAGCGCCCCGAACACGGTGTACTGCGCCAGCACGCCGTCATTGCCGTTGGCGCCGCTGCCGCGGCGATGGGATTTGAGCTTGCGCTTGTAGCGGCGGAGGCGCTTTTCGATATGGGTCGCCGCCGTCTCATAGGCGGCGGTCGCATCGGCCGCCCGGGCGGTGGCCTGCAGGTTGACCCCGGTATCGAGATGCACCACCCAGTCGGCCCGGAACCCGGTGCCGTCATGGGTCAGGGTCAGGTGACCGTCATAGCCGCCGTCGAAGTACTTGCCGACGATGGCGGAGAAATTGTCCTCCGCCTTGCCGCGCAGCGCGTCGCCCACGTCCATGTTCTTGCCCGAAACCCGTAAGCTCATCGTGTTCTCCTGTGCGTCGGAGCGCCGGAGGTTCCGATGAAACCGGACCGTGCGCCCCTGGTCTTGCCTGCGCATCGGACCGCTGCGAACGGGTTCGCACCGTCCGGCCCGATGCTTTCAAGGGCGTCCCGACGAACAGCCTACCGGTCCGCCCGACAGCGAAACGCCCCGGTTCCGGTTCGGCTCCCGCCTTTCCCAAAGCGCTTCAGGCAGACGAACCGGCAAGAGGATGGTAGCGCCGCCGCGGACGGGCGGGCAATCGCAATAGGGCGCGCCCAGCGCGCGAGCGGCGGTTGCCATCGGCCCACGGCTCGCCTAACCTTCGCGCCCGAGAGAATGCGCCGAAAAAGCGAAAGGCGGACCTTGCGGCCCGCCTGAAATCCGGCTTCACGGTGATCGCGCGTCCGCCTCAGCGGGCCATCGCTTCAGTGCCGGCACTGCTCACTTCGGCGCCAGCACCATGACCATCTGCCGGCCTTCGGAGCGCGGCTGGCTCTCGACCTTGGCGACGGCGTCGAACTGGTCCCTGACCTTGGTCAGCAGCTGCACGCCGAGGTCCTGGTGCGCCATCTCGCGGCCGCGGAAGCGCATCGTGACCTTGACCCGGTCGCCCTCGCCCAGAAAGCGCTGCACCGCCTTCATCTTGGTCTCGTAATCGTGCACGTTGATGTTCGGACGCAGCTGCACTTCCTTGACCTCGATGACCTTCTGGCGCTTGCGCGTTTCGGCGGCCTTCTTCTGGGCGGCGTATTTGAAGCGCCCGAGATCGAGCATCTTGGCAACGGGGGGATTGGCGTTGGGCGAGATCAGCACGAGATCGAGCCCCGCCTCCTGCGCCATGGCCAGCGCTTCGCGCGTACGCACGGTGCCGAGGTTTTCGCCTTCGGCATCGATCAGATGGACGTCGGGAGCGCTGATGTCCTCGTTGGCGGGCGGCCCCTCTTTCTGGGGCGTGATGGGTCTCATGGGACGACGAATGGCAGGCGATCCTTCTGCAGGTGCATTTCGGGGTGAACAGGAGCTAAAATCGGGTGTCGCAGGCGCAAAGTCAACTGCCGGCACGGGTTTCCGCGCCGCTTGGCTCCGCTTATCTCGCCGTTGTCTTGCCGTTCGCGGGCCAAGCGGCTAGGCCGGGCCGAGATTCAAGACCGGAGTGGCCATATGAGCACATTCGAGCAGCCCGATCCACCGCCGGGCGCCAGCCGCAGCCGGCTCGTCGTCGGCACGGGCGAAGAAGCCCGCGAGATCGCCGTCGAAACCCGTGCGGGCCGCGATCCGGGCCTGTTCTGGCTGGCCGGTTTTCGCTCCGACATGTTCGGCTCCAAGGCCCTGGCGCTCGACGCCACCGGCGCCCGGCTGGGACTCTCAGTGACGCGATTCGATTATTCCGGGCACGGCATCTCGGGGGGCGATTTCGAAAAAGGCACCATCTCGCACTGGCTCGAGGAGGCGGAGGCCGCCTATGGCAACCCGCAGACCGGCCGCATCGTCATCGGCTCGTCCATGGGCGGGTGGATCGCGCTGCTGCTGGCGCGCAAAAAATTCCTCGCCGGTACGCCGCTGTCCGGGCTGGTGCTGATCGCCCCGGCCGCCGACATGACGCATGAACTGATGCTGCCCGGCTTTTCCGCGCCCCAGCGCGCCGATCTCGCAACGCTCGGGCATGTCGACCGGCCCAGCGCCTATTCCGACACGCCCTACCGCATCACACGAAAGCTGATCGAGGACGGCGAACGCCATCTCCTGTTCGGCAAGCCGATCGAGACAGGCTGCCCGATCGTCATCCTGCAGGGCGGGCAGGACCCCGACGTGCCGCAGGCGCATGCCGTCAGGCTCGTCACCCATCTGCTGCACGACCCGGTGACGCTGACGCTGATCCCCGACGGCGACCACCGG
>JAEWHZ010000141.1 GCA_023387585.1 Pseudomonadota bacterium | reverse complement strand
ATCTCGATGGGTTCGATCGCGCTGGGATTCGTCATCTACAACGCGCTGTGCAAGTCCCCGCTGGGCGAGAGCCAGAACGGGCTGATGCTGGTGCTGTTCGCGCTGCTCACGGCCATGGCCTGGGCCTATACGCAGGTGTTCACCGGGCGCGCGGCGCTGCTGCATATGGGCGCCTTCACGGCGACGATCATGAGCGCCAACGTGTTCATGATCATCATCCCCAACCAGAAGATCGTCGTCGCCGACCTCAAGGCCGGGCGCACGCCAGACCCGAAATACGGCAGGATTGCCAAGCAGCGTTCGCTGCACAACAACTACCTGACGCTGCCGGTGATCTTCTTCATGCTGTCGAGCCACTACCCGCTGGCCTTCGCGACGCAATGGAACTGGCTGATCGCCTCGCTGATCTTCCTCGTCGGCGTCGTTATCCGGCACTATTTCAACACGCGCCATGCGCGGAAGGGCAATCCGCACTGGACCTGGGCGGTGGCGGTGATCCTGATGCTGGTGATCGCCTGGCTGTCGACCGGACCGAAGCTTTACGGCTCGCAATCGGAACTCGCCTCGGCCTCGGCCGGGCGCTTCATGGCCTCGCCGCATTTCGCCGCCGTGTCCAACACGGTGCAGGGGCGCTGCTCGATGTGCCACGGCACCGAGCCGGTCTGGCCGGGGGTGTGGCAGGCGCCGAAGAACGTGGTGCTCGACACCGACATCGCGGTGGCCAATCATGCGCATGAGATCGTGCTGCAATCGGGCTGGAGCCACGCCATGCCGCCGGGCAACGTCACCGACATGAGCGACGAGGAACGGGCGCTGATCGTCGAATGGTATCGCGAGGGCTCGGCGCTGTGACCCGGACCGTGCTGCGCGGCCGGGTGCTGAGCTTTCTCGACGAACCCCGGGACCTCGAGGACGTGGCGAGCTATCGCTATCTCGAGGACGGGGCGGTGGTGATCGAGGACGGCCGCGTGGTCGAGCTGACGGATTACACGCCCGCGCTCGCCGCCGGCGCCGAGGTTATCGACCACCGGCCGAACCTGATCATGCCGGGGCTGATCGATCTGCACCTGCATTACGTGCAGATGCAGGTGATCGCCAGCTACGCCGCCGACCTGCTCGAATGGCTCAACACCTATACTTTCATCGAGGAGCAGCGTTTCGCCCGGCAGGGCCATGCCGCCGCCATCGCGTCCGCTTTCTTCGACGAGCTGATCCGGCACGGCACGACGACTGCGGTCGCCTATTGCTCGGTGCATCCGCAATCCGTCGACGCCTATTTCGCCGAGGCCGAAAGGCGCAACATGCTGATGATCGGCGGCAAGGTGATGATGGACCGCCACGCCCCACCTTCTTTGTGCGACACGGCGCAGTCGTCCTATGACGACACCAGGGCGCTGATCGCGCGCTGGCACGGGCGCGGGCGCTCGCTCTACGCCATCTCTCCGCGCTTCGCCCTGACCTCGACGCCCGAACAGCTCGAGGCGGCGGCGGCGCTGGTGCGCGAGCATCCCGATTGTTATGTACAGACCCATGTGAGCGAGAACCACGCCGAGATCGCCGAGGCGCGGCGGCTCTATCCGCAATCGCGGGATTATGTCGGCATCTATGAGGATTTCGGCCTGCTGAACCGGCGCATGCTGCTCGGACACGCCATTCACCTCGACCATTGCGAGACAGGCGTTCTGGCGGAGACCGGGGCGGTGGCGGTGTTCTGCCCGACCTCGAACCTGTTCCTCGGCTCGGGCCTGTTCGACCGCGCGCGGCTGAAGGCGGCCGGGGTGCGCATCGGCATCGCCACCGATATCGGCGGCGGCACCAGCTATTCCATGCTGCGCACGCTCGACGAGGGCTACAAGGTGCTGCAATTGCGCGGCCAGCGGCTGACCCCGTTCGACGCCTTCTACACGGCGACGCTGGGCAATGCCCGGGCGCTGTCGCTCGAGGACCGGATCGGGCGCATCGCGCCGGGCACAGATGCCGATCTGGTGGTGCTCGATGCGCGCGCCACCCCGGCCATGGCGCTGCGCATGCGGACGGTGACGCAACTGGCGGAAGAATTGTTCCTCCTGGCGACGCTGGGCGACGACCGGGCCATCGCCGAAACCTATGTCGCCGGCCGGGCCTCGAAGTCCAGCCTGACACCATCGGCCGGTTGATGAAGCGGAAAATGGCCGGATTCCGGCCAACCAGGCGTCCGGGCCGCAAGGCAGAACCGCGCTTTTGCAGGAACTGCAACCCAAGCGCCCAGTGCATGGCTGCCTATAGTGAAGGCGGGCTGCCCAATGACTTGGCAGGCGCTAGGCTGTTGCATACAAACATACCGGCGAATACGCCACCCACCGCGAAGGAAGGCAGCAAACCATGAGCGATTATCTCGACAAGTCCGGCCTCAAGGTTCACCCGCTGCTGGCCGCCTTTGTCGAACAGGAGGCGCTGCCCCCCGCCGGCGTCGCGCCGGAGCGCTTCTGGGACGGTTTCGCCCGGCTGGTCGCCGAACACGCCCCGACCAATGCGGCGCTGCTGAAAAAGCGCGACGAGCTGCAGGGCAGGATCGACGACTGGCATCACGAGCATGGCCCGGTCTCGGCCGATCCGGAAGCCTATGAGCGCTTCCTGCGTGAGATCGGCTATCTAGTGGACGAGCCCGCCGATTTCACCATCGAGACCGAGGGGCTCGATCCGGAGATTTCCAGCATTTGCGGGCCGCAGCTCGTGGTGCCGGTGTCCAATGCCCGCTATGCGCTCAACGCCGCCAATGCGCGCTGGGGCAGCCTTTACGACGCGCTTTACGGCACCGACGCGATTTCGCGCGACGGTGAGCTGGCGCCGGGGCAGGCGTTCAACGAGACGCGCGGCGCGGCGGTGATCGCGCGTGCGGCGAATTTCCTCGACCAGGCGTTTCCGCTCGCCGCCGGCAGCCACGCGGATGTCACCGGCTATCATGTGATCAAGGACGGCGAGACGCGGATTTTTGTCGCCGATACGCCTTCCGGCCGCACCGGCCTGCGGAACCCGGCCGGCTTTGTCGGCTATGGCGGAACCCAGGAGCGCGGCGAGCTGGTGCTGCGCCATAACGGGCTGCACGTCATCCTGGTCATCGACCGCAGCCATCCGATCGGTGCCGGCCGGGAATCGGGGCTGGCCGATTTGATCGTCGAGAGCGCGCTGACCACCATCCAGGACTGCGAGGATTCGGTCGCCGCCGTCGACGCCGAGGACAAGGTCGCCGTCTATCGCAACTGGCTCGGGCTGATGAATGGCACGCTCGAGGAGAGTTTTGAGAAGGGCGGGCGCATGATGACGCGCCGGCTCAATCCCGACCGCCAGTACAAGGACATCACCGGCAGGGCGCTGACCCTCAAGGGCCGCGCGCTGCTGCTGGTGCGCAATGTCGGGCATCTGATGACCACCGACGCCGTGCTCGACGGCAAGGACAAGCCGATCGGCGAAGGGCTGCTGGATGCGATGCTGACGGCGCTATGCGCCATGAGCGACAAGGTCAACTCGACCACCGGCGCCATCTATGTGGTCAAGCCCAAGATGCACGGGCCCGAGGAAGTGGCCTTCGCGTGCGATATCTTCACGAGCGTCGAAAAGGTGCTGGGGCTCAAGCCCAACGCTATCAAGATCGGCATCATGGACGAGGAGCGGCGCACCTCGGCCAATCTCAAGGCCGCGATCCATGCGGCGCGCCAGCGGGTGTTCTTCATCAATACCGGCTTTCTCGACCGCACCGGCGACGAGATCC
>JAEWHZ010000078.1 GCA_023387585.1 Pseudomonadota bacterium | reverse complement strand
GAATGCAGCCCGCCGAGGCTGCGCGCCACCGCCTGGTTGACGAGGCGATAATAAAGCGCGCTCGATTCCCAGCTCATCCCGCCCACAAGCCCGATGCGCCGCATGGTTCAGCCCTCGCGCAGGGATTGCGGGACATGGGCGAAGGCGCGCAGCACCTCGCCATAGGCGGAGCGCTTGAACGCGACGACGATGTCATGCGCGGTCTCGAGCGTGTCCCAGCGCCAGCCCTCGAATTCCGGCTTGCCGCCATAGGGCGTAGCGATGTCGATCTCGTCCGAGGAGCCGGTGAACAGGAAGGCGAACCAGCGCTGGCGCTGGCCGCGATAGCGTCCGCGCAGGGCGGTGCCGAGCATGTCGTCGGGCAGGTCGTAGACGATCCAGTCCGGCGCCTCGGCGATCAGCGCGACGGAGCTGACATTGGTTTCCTCGCGCAATTCGCGCCGGGCGGCCTCAAGCGGGGCCTCGCCCTTGTCGATGCCGCCCTGTGGCATCTGCCAGGGGGCGCCCATCTCGGAGGAATCCTCAGGGTCGTCATCGGGCTTGCGCTTGCCGAGGAATACCTTTCCGTCGCGATTGAACAGGGCGATGCCGACGCAATCGCGATAGGGCAGGCGCGCGCGCAATTGCGCGATGTCGACGTGTTTCACGGCCGGTCCTCCGCCATCAGCGCCGAGGCCGGCACCAGGGTGATGCCCTTGGTCGAAAGCGTGCGGCTCCATTCGGCGAGCGCCGTGATCGAGACGGGCAGGGCGCTGGACAGGCCGACGGCGCTGCCGGTCTCGCGCGCCTGCGCCTCGAGGGCGGCGAGCGCGGCGTCGATGGCGGCGCGGTCGGGATTGTCGTCGATGCCGGCATCGATGCGCAGGAAGGGCACGCCGTTGCCGGAAGCGAGCTGGGCGGCGACGGAGCGGTTGGAAGTGCCGTCGTCGACATAGCCCAGACCGCGCAGGCCGAGCTCCTCCATCACCGGGGCGAAATCGGCGGTCGAGGCGGTGAAGCGCGCGCCCATATTGTTGATCACTCCGGCATAGCCGCCGAAGCGGGCGAACAGCCAGAACAGCTTTTCGAGATTGGCGCGCGGCTCGGCCCCGGTGACGAGGGTCTGCGGGCCGGGATCGTTCTGCGGATAGTCGAAGGGCTCGAGCGGGATTTCGAGGAACAGCTCGTGCCCGGCGGCGCGGGCGGCGCCGGCGACCGTCGCCAACGCACGGCCATAGGGGGCGAAGCCGAGCGAGACATCGGGCGGCAGCCGGCCGATGGCATCGATCGAGCCCGATTCGTTGATGCCGAGGCCGACGACGACGATGGCGATCTTCGGCCCGGAAGGCAGGCCGGCGGGCAGTGGCCGGCGATAGGCCTCGAAAGGCGTCAGGCCATCGGCGCCGATGCGTGGAATGACGCCTTCGGCGGTCTGTTCGGCCAGGGCGGCGACGATGCCGTCGGCGCCGGGGACGGCACCGGCCGCACTATTGGACGCGGCCTGGGCGGAAGCCGCCGCCTGCGCGGCCTCGGCGGTGCCGGCATAGATCTGCGGATCGGCGCTGATCGAGATCGGCGTGCCGGGCGGGGGAATGCCGACCTGATCGGCGACGGCATTGGGCGCGCTGCCCGAGGCGATGGCGGTTTCGGCGACCGGGCGGCCGCCATCGGGATCGTCGACCAGGGTCATCCAGGCGCCGATTCCCAGGGCGAGCACCAGCAGCAGGGCGAAGCCGGCGCGGCCCCAGGGGAAATTCGCCAGCATGTGCCCCCAGCGCGCCTTGCGACGCTCGGACAGGGACTTCAGCGGGGTCGACAGATCCTGCGCCATGCCTTTTGCCTGGTTAGGTGGGATCACCCGAATCTCATCCGTAATCTACCGCAAAACAGAGGCCCCCGCCTGCGCGGGGATGACCGTTCAACGGTTCAGGAAACCAGCTTCACCCTTCGTCAGCTGTCCGGCTGCGGCGGGTAGGCCTCGTGGGTTTCCTCGCCGTTGATCAGCCGGATGGCGTATTGCAACTGGGCGTCGTCGGCGGGCTCGGCCGGGACGTAGACCGAGGAGCCCACGACGCTCTCCTCTTCGTTCTCGCCCTGGATATGGCCGGCGAGGCCGGCCTCGCCGATGATCTCGTCGCGGCCCTGGAATTCCTCGGGCACCACCTGGCGCACCTCGATGTCGGGCGTGATGCCGGTGGCCTGGATCGAGCGATTGTCGGGCGTGTAGTAGCGGGCCGTGGTCAGGCGCATGGCCCCGTTCGGCCCCAGCGAGATGATCGACTGCACCGTGCCCTTGCCGAAGGAGCGCGTGCCGACCAGGGTGGCGCGCTTGTGGTCCTGCAGGGCGCCGGCGACGATCTCGGCGGCCGAGGCGGAGCCGCCATTGATCAGCACCACCATGGGCACGCCGGCGAGACGGGCGTCGAGCGGGTCGGGGCTCGCATCGTCGCGCGAGCTCTCGCGCTCGGTGCGCCCGCGGGTCAGCACCACGGCGCCCTGGTCGAGGAAGGCGTCGGCGACGCTGATCGACTGGTCGACGAGCCCGCCCGGATTGTTGCGCAGATCGAGAATGATGCCTGCCGGCGGGGTGCCGTCGCGCTCGGTCCAGATGTCGTCCACGGCACGCTGGATGCCGATATAGGCCTGCTCGGAGAAGCGGGCGAGGCGCAGGATGGCGACGTCGCCATCCATCGACCAGCGCACGGCGCGCATGGCGATGATGTCGCGCGTCAGTTCGAATTCGAGCGGCTCGTTGACGCCTTCGCGCGAGATGGTGAGGGTGACGGAGGTGCCGACGGCGCCACGCATCTTGGAGACGGCCTCGTCGAGGGTCTGGCCCTGGATGGGGTTGCCGTCGATGGCGACGATGAGGTCGTTGGCGAGGATGCCGGCGCGCGCGGCGGGCGTCTCGTCGATGGGAGAGACCACCTTGACGACATTGTCCTCCATGGTGACCTCGATGCCGAGGCCGCCGAAGGTGCCGGTGGTGTCTTCGCGCACCTCGTCGTAATCGGCCGGGGGCAGATAGCCCGAATGCGGATCGAGCGAGGTGAGCATGCCTTGGATGGCGGCGCGGATCAGCTCGCGCTCGTCGGGCTGCTCGACATATTCGGAGCGGATGCGGTCGAAGATCTCGCCGAACAGGTTGAGATCGGAATAGATCTCGACCGAATCGCGGGCGGGCGAGCTGGTTGCCGGAACCGTATCCTGGGCATTGAGGAACTGGCCGGTCACCAGGGTCGCCGGGACGGCGAGCGCCAGGGTCAGGAGAGCGGCGCGGGCGGGGGTCATGCGCATAGGGCTGTGTCCGGTCAGGTCGTCGCCTGCTCGACGGCCCACCAGGCGGCGGGGTCGATCGGCTCGTTGTCGTTTCGAAGCTCAATATAAAGGGTCGGCTGGGATGCGCCAGCGCTGGTCGTCAAGGAACGTCCACTTGTGTGTGATCCCATGGTTCCCAGCGTCTGGCCCCGAAGGACGAACTGGCCGATCTCGACGCCGATGGTTTCGAGGCCGGCCAGGATGACCGTGTAGGTCTGGCCGGTATTGAGAATGACGATTTGGCCGTAATTGAGGTAGGGGCCGCGATAGAGCACCCAGCCATCGGAAGGGGCGCGCACGGACGCCTGTTCGGCGGTGCGGATCGACACGCCCGAGGAAATGCCGCCCATGCCGTCGGCGGCGCCGAAATCGAGCACGGTTTCGCCGCCGGCCGGGGGGGCGAGGTGGCCGCGGGCCAGCTCGAAGGGCACGGCCGGCTCGGTGCGGGCGAGATTGGCGAAGGCGGTCTCGATCTCCTCCGGCGTCATCTGCGGCTCTTCGGCCGGCTCGCCGCTCTGGCTCTGCTCGACGCGCTCGGACAGGCCCTCGATCAGCGATTTGAGATCGCTGGCGCGGGCGGCGAGCGCGGCGGCCTGCTCCTCGGCTTCGGCCAGTTCGACGGTGAACTGCTCGCCGCTGCGCCGGCGGGCGAGGATGAGGGTGGCGATGCGCAGCTGCTCCTCCTCGAGCACGGCGAAATTGGCGCGCAGCATCTCCTCCTCGGCGAGCATCTGGCGCTTGATGGTCTCGAGCTCGGTCAGGTCGGTGCGCACCGATCCGGCGCGCTGCTGGAGCTGGGGCAGCACGGCGGCGATGAGGATGGCGCCGCGCGCCGAGCCGAGCGCATCGTCGGGATCGACGATCAGCGCGGGCGGGGGATTGCGCGAGATGCGGGCGAGGGCGGCGAGCGCGTTGGCGATTTCGGCATCGGCGCCGTCGAGCCGGCCGCGCACGGACAGCTCCTCGACGATCAGCGCGTCGAGGCGCTCCTCGATATCGGCGATCTCGATCTCGGCGAGCTGGACGCGCTGGGCGGCGGCGATGAGGGCGGCGGCCTGGGCGGTCTGGTCGTCTTCGATGGCGTCGATCTCGGCGCGCAATTCGTTGACGCGCTCGCGCGAGATGACGAGGTTGCGTTCCAGCTCCTCGAGGGCCGCCTGCGGGTCCTCCTGCAGGGTGGCGGGGGCGTGGGCGGCGTCGGCGACGGGGTCTTGCGATTCGGGATCTTGCGATTCAGGGTCGGCAGGGGGGAGCTCGATGGTGTTTTCGGGCGTCGCGTCTTCAGGCGTCGCGTTCTCGGGCGTCGATTGGCCGAGCGCCGGCACGGCCAGCGCCAGGATGAGCGCGGCCGCGAGGGTCGTGAGGTTTCGAATCAGCCGGCTTCGCCTTGCGATCACGCCTGAGCGCCCTTTCGTCCGAATCGCCGAAAACTATTTAACCGGCGGAGATTCAAGTGATGGTTAACGGCGGCTAAACGGACAAGATGGCGAAGGGGCGGCACGGGTCAGCCGGCGCGGTGATAGGGGTGGCCGGCAAGGATCGTCGTGGCGCGGTAGAGCTGCTCGGCCAGCATGATGCGCACCAATTGGTGCGGCCAGGTGAGGGGAGAGAGGGCGAGGACGAGGTCGGCCTCGGCGCGGAGGGACGGGTCGAGCCCGTCGGGGCCGCCGATCAGCACGTGGAGGGCGGGGGCGCCGGCATCGTTCCAGGCGGCGATGCGGGATGCGAGGGCTTCGGAGCCGAGCGATTCGCCGCGCTCGTCGAGGACGATGCGGCGCGGCGCGGTGCCGGGCTGGGCGAGGAAGCGCGATTCGTCGGCGCGGCGCTGATCGGGCGAGCCGAGGCGCGATTCGGCGGCTTCGAGCACCTCGAATCCGGACAGGCCGAGCCCGCGCCCCTGCGCCCGCGCGCGGTCGAGATAGCGCGAGACCAGCTCGCGCTCGGGGCCGGACTTCATGCGGCCTATGGCCACGATGGCGATACGCACGGGATTAGTGAGCGCCCTCGCCGAACTCGGCCTGCCACATCTTCTCGATGTTGTAGAACTCGCGCACTTCGGGGCGGAAGACGTGGACGATGACGTCGCCGGCGTCGACGAGCACCCAGTCGCAATGGGGCAGGCCCTCGACGCGGGCATTGCCGTGGCCGGCCTGCTTGATGGCGCGCATGAGCTGGTCGGCGACGGCGCCGACATGGCGGTGCGAGCGCCCGCAGGTCACGACCATGTGGTCGGACAGCGAGGACTTGCCGGTAATGTCGATGGCGACGGTGTCTTCGGCCTTGGCGTCATCGAGGGTTTCGAGAACCACGTCGATGAGCGGGCGCCGGACCGGTGCGGCGTTGGCCGCGGCTTGTGCCTCCGGGGAGGCCTTATCGGTCAGATTGGCCATTCAAAGCCTATATCCGACCACGCTGATTCAGCATGGGTCATGCGGTGTGGATGCATCCTTCGGTTGATCGCTGTTCCAATATGCGCATGCCGGTTTAGGAGCGCAAGATGGCGATATTATTTCCCCTTGCGCTGCCGGGCGGCGCGGATGGCGCTCGAAGACTGCGCCGAGCTGCGGCCGGCGAGGTAGACCCAGGCGGGCGGGTCGCGATCCGCAAGCGTGGGCGCATCGGCTTCGGGCAGGCGGAAGCGCGCCAGGGCGCGGGCGGCGCGGGCGGTGGTGGCGATGCGCTCCGAGCCCGGGCGGGCATAGACGCAGATCGGCATGGTGGCGGCGATCCCGCGCCAGCGCTCCCAATGGTGGAAGCTGACGAGATTGTCGGCGCCCATGATCCAGACCAGCTTGCGGCCCGACAGGGTGCGGCGCAGGAAGGCCAGCGTCTGCCAGGTATAGGCGAAGCCGCGCTCGGCCTCGATGCCGGTGACGGCGATGCCCGGATGGCGCATCAGACGGCGCGCCTCGGTGACGCGCTGGGCGAGCGGGGCCAGATCGGCGTGGTCCTTCAGCGGGTTGCCCGGCGAGACCAGTACCCAGACGCGGTCGAGCTCGAGCCGGCGCAGGGCTTCCTCGGCGACGAGCAGGTGCCCTTCATGCGCGGGATTGAAGCTGCCGCCGAACAGGCCGATGCGCATGCCGGGCGCCGAGGGCGGCAGGCGCGTGATGTGTCCCAGACGCTGGACCGGCAGCCGGTGGCGCACCGGGGTCAGGGCCGGGTCTGGCCGTCGCCGCGCAGGCGGTACTTGAAGCTGGTGAGCTGCTCGACGCCGACGGGACCGCGCGCATGCATCTTGCCGGTGGCGATGCCGATCTCGCCGCCGAAGCCGAACTCGCCGCCATCGGCGAACTGGGTCGAGGCGTTGTGCATGAGGATGGCGCTGTCGATCTCGGAGAAGAAGCGTTCGACGGCGGCGGGGTCCTCGGCGAGGATCGCTTCGGTGTGGTGCGAGGAATAGTGCTCGATATGGTCGATGGCCGCCGACAGGTCGGGCACGATCTTCACGGCGATGATGGCGTCCTCGTATTCGGTCTGCCAGTCGGTTTCGGTCGCCGGGATGGCGGCGGGATAGTGGGCGCGAACGGCTTCGTCGCCGCGGATCTCACAGGATTTCGCCGCCAGCGCTTCGAGGATCGGCACGAGATGGGTGTCGGCAACGTCTTGATGCACAAGCAAAGTTTCGGCCGCGCCGCAGATGCCGGTGCGGCGCATCTTGGCGTTGACGATCACGGCGATGGATTTTTCGAGCTCGGCAGAGCGGTCGACATAGATGTGCACCAGGCCCTCGAGATGGGCGAAGACCGGCACGCGGGCCTCGGACTGGACGCGCGAGACCAGCGCCTTGCCGCCGCGCGGCACGATGACGTCGATATTGCCGTTGAGGCCGGCCAGCATCAGGCCGACGGCGGTGCGGTCGGTGGTGGGGACGAACTGGATGGCGTCGCGCGGCAGGCCGGCGGCGTCGAGCCCTTCCCACAGGC
>JAEWHZ010000012.1 GCA_023387585.1 Pseudomonadota bacterium | reverse complement strand
CATGCTGCTCGAACGCGAGGGCGCGCTGCTCGACGACGCCGAGGGCAAGGAACTGGCCGAACGACTGGGCCAGCCCTCCAAACGCGACCTGCTGATCGCGGTGGGCGAGGGCAAGATCGGCTCCGAGCCGCTGGCCGCCGAGCTGGCCGAGGTCAAGGGGCTACGCAAGCGCCGCCGCAAGCTGGACCTGCCGGTGGCCGACAAGGCCGATGGCTGGTTCGCCCTGCGCGCCTCGGACTGGTTCCGCTTCCGCGTGCCCGGCGGGCAGAAATCCGGCCCGCAGGCGCGAGAGGCGCTGGCCTCGCTCGATTTCCACACGCCCGTCGAGGTGTCCGCCGAGGGCGTGGTGCCCGGCGATCGGCTGGTCGGCATTCTCGAGCCGGGTCGGCCGATGACGGTCTATCCCATCCACTCGGACTCGCTCATCCCGCTGCATGACAGCGACGTCGCCTGGGTCGACGTACGCTGGGACGTCGCCGGGCGCGAGGATCGCCTGCATCCCACCGTCATCACCATGGAATCGGTCAATCGCCCGGGCTCGCTGGCGCAGATTTCCTCGGCCATCGCCGCATGCGACGCCAATATCAACAATCTCGTCATGCAGATGATCTCGCCGGACTTCCACCGCATGATCTTCGAGATCGAGGTGCGCGACCTCGCCCAATTGACCGACGTGCTGGCGACCCTCAAGCGCAGCCCCGGCCTGTCGAGCGTCGAGCGGGCCGGCCCGCGCGGGGCGGCGATGATCTCGACCCTCGAATGGGACGGAAAGCGACACTGAGCATGTATTGTCGAATTTGTATCAGGAAGGCCCAATGACCCGAGACGAGGTCCTAGACATCTTCAAATCCTGCGAGGCCCTGCTCGAAGGGCATTTCGTCCTGTCGTCGGGGCTGCATTCGCCGCTCTTCCTGCAAAAGACCCTGGTGTTCCGCCGGCCGGACAAGACCGAGATCCTGTGCCGGGCGCTGGCCGACAGGATCCGGGAGAAGGGCTATGCCGGTGTGTCGCAAGTGGTCTCGCCCGCCGTGGGCGGCATCATCCCCGGCTACGAGACGGCCCGCCATCTCGGCCTGCCGGCGATCTATACCGAGCGCGTCGACGGCAAGTTCGCCCTGCGGCGCAATTTCGAAGTGGCTCCGGGCGAAAAGGTGATCGTCGTCGAGGATATCGTCTCCACCGGCCTGTCGATCCGCGAATGCATCGAATGCCTGCGCTCCTATGGTGCCGATGTCGTCGCCGCTGCCTGCATCATCGACCGTTCGGGCGGCAAGTCGGAGCTCGACGTGCCGCTGGTCTCGCTGATCGAATTCACCGTGCCGGCCTATCCCGCCGATGCGCTGCCGCCCGAACTTGCGGCGCTGCCCGCAGTCAAGCCGGGCAGCAGGGGCCTCAGATGATCGTCGGGCTGGGCTCGGACCTGATCCAGATCCACCGCGTCGCCGCGGTGCTCGAGCGCCATGGCGACCGCTTCGTCCAGCGCTGCTTCACCGAGATCGAGCAACGCAAGTCGGACCGCCGCGCCCAGCGCGCCGCCTCCTACGCCAAGCGCTTCGCCGCCAAGGAAGCCTGCTCCAAGGCGCTGGGCACGGGGCTGAGCTTCGGCGTGTTCTGGCGCGACATGGGCGTGGTGAACCTGCCCAGCGGACAGCCCACCATGCACCTGACCAACGGCGCGGCCCGGGCCCTCGCGCGTCTGATTCCGCCCGGCCACGAGCCGCGCATCCACCTCACCATCACCGACGATGCGGGGCTGGCTCAGGCCTTCGTGATCATCGAGGCGCTGCCGGTTGACCCGGTCGGGACAACCGCCTAACCAGCGTCAGCCTCAAACAAGCGGAAAGCGAAATGGCGCGAAGCGAAAAGACTGCCGGCAAGCCCAAATCGGCCGCCGCCGAATGGTGGGAAACCTTCGTCGTGCTGATCGAGGCGCTGCTGATCGCCATCGTGATCCGCTCGTTCATCTACCAGCCCTTCTCGATCCCCACCGCCTCGATGCAGCAGACGCTGATGATCGGCGACTACTTCGTCGCCAACAAATTCGTCTGGGGCTACGGCAAGCACTCCTTCTCGCTCGGCCGCTACGGCAATTTCACCCTGCTCGACTTCGAGCTGCCCATGGACGGGCGGATCTTCGGGCGCGAGCCCAATCGCGGCGACATCGCCGTGTTCCGCCCGGTGCCGCAGGACATCGAATATATCAAGCGCATCGTCGGCCTGCCGGGCGACACCGTGCAGGTGCAGCAGGGCCGGCTCTACATCAATGGCGAGATGGTGCCGCGCGAGGAACTGGGGCGCACGCTCGACACCGACAGCGAAGGCGACACCCGCGAGGTGATCGTCTATCGCGAGACCTTCCCGGAGGGCACGACCCATATCATCCAGGAAATCTCCGACAACGCGCAGCTCGACAACACCCAGCTCTATACCGTTCCGGCCGGCAGCTATTTCATGATGGGCGACAACCGCGACCGCTCGGCCGACAGTCGGGTGCTGTCCTCGGTCGGCTACGTGCCCTACACCAATCTGATCGCCAAGGCCGAGGGAAGGTTTTTCTCGATCCGCGACAACGTCCCGCCCTGGCAGCTGTGGATGTGGCCCTCCCATGTGCGCTGGGACCGCATGTTCCAGGGCGTCGACACGCAATCCTTCGAGCCCGAACAGGGGTCATGAGCGGCAAGGCGCGCCATCACGAGCGGCTGGAAGCCCGGCTGGGCTATCGCTTCGCCGATCGCGAGCTGCTGGTCCGCGCGCTGACGCATTCGAGCGCCCTGGCGCCGACGCGGCGCATCGAGCGTTCCTATCAGCGGCTCGAATTCCTGGGCGACCGCGTGCTCGGGCTCGCCATCGCCGACATTCTTTATCGCCGGCTGCCGCGCGCCAATGAGGGCGAGCTGTCGCGCACGCTCAACACGCTGGTGCGCAAGGAAAGCTGTGCCCTCGTCGCCCGCCGGCTGGAGCTTGGCAGCGAGATCGTCCTGGGCGACAGCGAGGCGCGCATGGGCGGAGCGGAAAAGGACGCCATCCTCGCAGACGTCGCCGAATCCCTGATCGGCGCCATCTATCTCGACGGCGGGCTGGGGCACGCCTATGCCTTCATCGAGCGCGAATTCGGCGATCTCGTCGATCCGGACGGCGAGACCCGCGCCGATGCGAAGACCACGCTGCAGGAATGGGCGCAGGCCCGCGGCAGCGCGCCGCCGACCTATTCCGAGGTGGCCCGTTCCGGCCCCGACCACGCGCCCATCTTCACCATTTCCGTGGGGATCGAAGGGTTCGAACCCACCATCGCCTCGGGGCCGTCGAAAAAATTCGCCGAGCACGCGGCGGCCGAAGCCTTCCTGATACGCCAGAACGTGTGGAGGAACGCCGAATGAGCGAGATCGAGCCCGCCGCCACGCGCTGCGGCTTCGTCGCCCTGGTGGGCGCGCCGAATGCCGGCAAGTCGACGCTGATGAATTCGCTGGTCGGCACCAAGGTGTCGATCGTCACCCACAAGGCGCAGACGACGCGCGCCCAGATCCGCGGCGTCGTCACCGAGGGCGCCGACCAGGTGGTGTTCATCGACACGCCCGGCATCTTCGCGCCCAAGCGCCGACTCGACCGCGCCATGGTAAACGCCGCCTGGACCGGGGCGGGCGACGCCGACCTCGTGGCGCTGATCGTCGATGCCGAAAGGGGTTTGACGGCGGAAGTCGAATCGCTGCTCGAAGGGCTGCTCGACGTGCGGCACCCCAAGATCCTCGTTCTCAACAAGGTCGACCTGATCAAGCGCGAGACGCTGCTGGCACTGTCCGAGCGCATCAACGCCCATCAGCGGTTCGAGGCGACCTTCATGATCTCGGCCCTGCGCGGCGACGGGGTGGCGGATTTCCTCTCCTGGTGCACGGCCCATGTGCCGCCCGGGCCGTGGATGTTCCCCGAGGACCAGCTGACCGACCTGACGCTGGCGCTGACGGCGGCTGAGGTGACGCGCGAAAAGCTGTTCCTGCGCATTCACGACGAGATCCCCTACAACGTCACCGTCGAGACCGAGAGTTTCGTCGTGCAGAAGGACGGGTCCTACAAGATCGACCAGGTGGTCTATGTCACCCGCGACAGCCACAAGAAGATCGTGCTGGGCGCCGGCGGGCAGACCATCAAGACCATCGGCGCCGAGGCGCGGCGCGAGCTGATGGAGATTTTCGAGGTGCCGGTGCACCTGTTCCTGTTCGTCAAGGTGCGCCAGCGCTGGGGCGACGATCCCGAGCGTTATCGCGAGATGGGCCTCGAATATCCGCACGGCAAGGGCTGATCGCCACCGGAGCGCGCCATGGAATGGACCGCCGAGGGACTGCTGATCGGGGTCAGGCGCCATGGCGAGACCAGCGTCATCGCCGAGGGGATGCTGGTCGATCACGGAAGGTGCCTGGGACTGGTGCGCGGCGGGCGCTCGTCGCGCGTCGCGCCCAGCCTGCAGCCGGGCAACACGCTGCGCTTCACCTGGCGCGCCCGCATCGAGGACCATCTGGGCACATTTTCCGCCGAGCTGCTGGAGGCTCGCGCCGCGGCGCTGATGGAGGACCGGGCAAAACTCTACCTAGCTCAGCTCGTGTTCGAGCATCTGCGCCTGCTGCCCGAGCGCGAGCCGCATAACCGGCTGCTGGCGCTGGCGCTTGGCATGCTCGACCGGGCGGCGCCCGATGCCCGGGAGCTCCTGGCCTTCGAGTTGGCGCTGCTCGACGATCTCGGCTTCGGGCTCGACCTCGCGAGCTGCGCCGCGACCGGGGGGGTGGACGATCTGGTGTATATCTCGCCCAAATCGGGCCGCGCCGTTTCGCGCGAGGCCGGAAAACCCTATGCCGAGCGCCTCCTGCCGCTGCCGGCGATCCTGGCCGGCACGCAATTGCCGGCGACGCGCGAGGAGATTGAGGCCGCCTTCGCCGTCACGGGGTACTTCCTCGACAGCCATCTGTGGCGGCCGCGCCGCATCCCGCCGCCGCCCACAAGGGCGCCGCTGGTGGCGCTATTGACCTATAATCCGCGGTGATTCGCATGCTAAGGCCAGTTTCATGACCGACAACGACATCCGCGATCCCGATGGCGACGACACCCGCATCGTCGATCTGAGGTCGGCGCTCGAAGAGCGGTATCTGAGCTATGCGCTGTCGACCATCACCCAGCGCGCCTTGCCGGATGCGCGCGACGGGTTGAAGCCCGTCCATCGGCGCATCATCCACGCCATGCGCCTGCTCAGGCTCGATCCCAGCCAGGGCTACAAGAAATCCGCCCGCATCGTCGGCGACGTGATCGGCAAGTTCCACCCGCATGGCGACCAGTCGATCTACGACGCGCTGGTGCGCCTGGCCCAGGACTTCGCGCTGCGCTATCCGCTGGTCGACGGGCAAGGCAATTTCGGCAATATCGACGGCGATAGCGCCGCGGCTATGCGCTACACGGAATCGCGCATGACCGACGTCGCCATGCGCCTTCTCGAAGGCATCGGCGAAGACGCCATCGACTTTCGGCCAACCTATGACGGCGAGGACGAGGAACCGGTCGTCCTGCCGTCGAACTTCCCGAACCTGCTCGCCAACGGTTCGACCGGCATCGCCGTGGGCATGGCCACCTCCATCCCGCCGCACAACGTGTCCGAGCTGTGCGATGCGGCGACGCATCTGATCATGCATCCCGAGGCGAGCGCCGAGGATCTGATCCGCTTCGTGCCGGGGCCGGACTTCCCGACCGGCGGCATCATGGTCGAAAGCGCGTCCTCGATCGCCAATTCCTATGCCACGGGGCGCGGCTCGTTCCGGGTGCGGGCGCGCTGGTCGGTGGAAGAAACCGGGCGCGGCGTCTACGTCATCGTCGTCACCGAAATCCCCTATGGCGTGCAGAAATCGCGGCTGGTCGAGAAGATCGCCGAGCTTTTGCTGGCGAAGAAACTGCCGCTGCTCAAGGACGTGCGCGACGAGAGCGCCGACGACATAAGGCTGGTGCTGGAGCCGCGCGCCCGCACCGTCGATCCCGTCATCCTGATGGAGCAGCTCTTCAAGCTTTCCGACCTCGAAACGCGCTTCCCGCTCAACCTCAACGTGCTCGACAAGGGCGCCGTGCCGCGCGTGATGAGCCTGTCGCAGGCGCTTAAGGCATGGCTCGAGCACCGCAAGGAGGTGCTGGTCCGGCGCACGCGCAACCGTCTGGCCGACATCGCCAAACGTCTCGAAGTGCTGGCAGGCTATATCATCGCCTATCTCAACCTCGACGAGGTGATCCGCATCATCCGCGAGGAGGACGACGCCAAGGCGGCGCTGATCGCGCGCTTCGAGCTGACCGACAACCAGGCCGAGGCCATCCTCAACATGCGCCTGCGCTCGCTGCGCAAGCTCGAGGAGATCGAGCTGCGCAAGGAGCATGCCGACCTCACCACCGAGCAGGGGCATCTCGAGGCGCTGCTGGCCTCCGAGAAGCGCCAATGGGGCGCCATCACCACCGAGATCGCCGAGATCAAGAAGATCTACGGCAAGGACACCGCGCTCGGCCGCCGCCGCACCGAATTCGCCGAGGCGCCAGACACCGACATGGCGGCGATCGAGACCGCCTTCATCGAGCGCGAGCCGATCACCGTCATCTTGTCGGAGAAGGGCTGGATCCGAGCGGTCAAGGGCCACACCAGCGATGTCGACGAGAAGGGCTTCAAGGCCGGAGACCGGCTCAAGCTGGCGGTGAAGGCCGAGACCACCGACAAGCTCTTGCTGTTCTCGACCGACGGCAAGATTTTTACCCTCTCCGGCGACCGCCTGCCCGGCGGGCGCGGCCAGGGCGAGCCGGTGCGCCTGATGATCGACCTCGACGAGAACGCCGAGATCGTCGATCTGTTCGTCGCAAAACCCGGCGCGCGCCGCATCGTCGCCTCCAGCGCCGGCTACGGCTTCGTGGTAGCCGAGGACGACCTGATCGCCAACACCCGCAAGGGCAAGCAGGTGCTCAACGTTTCCACCCCCGACGAGGCGCGGCTGATCGCGCCGGCCGATGGCGACCGCGTCGCCATCATCGGGCAGAACCGCAAGCTTCTGGTATTCCCGCTGGCGCAGGTTTCGGTCATGGGCCGCGGCAAGGGCGTGAGGCTGCAGCGCTATCGCGATGGCGGCGTGTCCGACATCAAGGTGTTCTATGCCGCCGACGGGCTGACCTGGACCGACAGCGCCGGACGCACCTGGACCAAGCCGATGCAGGATTTGACCGACTGGCTCGGCGACCGCGCCGCCGCCGGCCGCCAGCCGCCCAC
>JAEWHZ010000006.1 GCA_023387585.1 Pseudomonadota bacterium | reverse complement strand
CCCTCGGCCAGCTGGGCGATGAAGGAGCGGTCGATCTTGATGCGGTCGACCGGATAGCGCTCGAGATAGCTCAGCGAGGAATAGCCGGTGCCGAAATCGTCGAGCGCGATATGGATGCCGATGGCGCGCAGGCTGCGCAGCACCTGCTGGGAGGCCTGGTCGTCCTCGATCAAAATGCCCTCGGTGATCTCGATCTCGAGATCCTCGGCGCGCATGCCGGTTTCCGCGAGGATGGCGCGCACCGTGCCGGTGAAAGCGGTGTTGCGCAACTGGGCCGGCGACACGTTGACCGAGATGGTGCGGCCCGGCGCCTGCGCCCCGAGCCGGCAGGCGCGGCGCAGCACCAGCTCGCCCAGCGCCTCGATCTGGCCCGAGGATTCGGCGACGGGGATGAAGTGCGACGGGGCGATGGCGCCATATTCGGGATGTGTCCAGCGCACCAGCGCCTCGGCGCCGATGACGGAGCGCTGGTCGGCGGCGATCAGCGGCTGGAACAGGACGGAGAACTGCTCGCCGGTCTTCAGCGCCTCGCGCAGCTCGCCCTCGATGGTGCGGTTGAGCTGCAAGAGCTCGTTCATGTGCTCCTTGTAGACGATGGCGCGGTTGCGGCCCGCCGACTTGGCCTCATAGAGCGCGATGTCGGCCTTGCGCACCAGCTCGGCCGGCTTGCGCCCGCCCTCCGCCATGCTGACGATGCCGATCGACACGCCGATAAAGGCCTTGGTCTGGTCGATCTCGAAGGGGATCGACACGGCCTCGATGACGGCGTCGGCCAGCGCGATGGCTTCGCGCCCGCCATCGTCGGCGTCGAGGGTCTGGATGATCGCGAACTCGTCGCCGCCGAGGCGTGCTAGAAGATCGTCGGGGCCGAGCAGGTCGAGCAGGCGTCCGCCCACGCGTTGCAGCAGCCGGTCGCCGGCCTGATGGCCGAGCGTGTCGTTGATCTGCTTGAAACGGTCGAGATCGAGCATCAGCAGGTTGAGCCCGGTGCGTTGGTCGCCGGCGTGCTCGACCTCGGCGGCCAGCGCCTCGTCGAAGGCGACGCGGTTGGCGAGCCCGGTGAGCCGGTCGCGCCGCATCAGGGCCTCGGCGCGCAACCGGCCGGCCTCGAGCTCGCTCGAGCTGCGCCAAAGCCCGCGCAGCAGCACGGCGACGACCACGGTGGCGACGAAGAAGAGGATGGCCAGCACCGGGGCCATCTGGGCCACCAGATCGCGGCCCGGCAGGTCGGGGCGCCAGCTGAACACGCCGATGATGCGGCCTTCGGAATTGCTCACCACCTGGCTGGCGAAGGCGGGGCGCACTGTCGGGCGCGTCGAAAAGCGCGCCTGCTCGAGCAGGAAGGTGTCTTCCAGCGTCTGGGCCAGCGCGGTGTCGAGATATTTGACGCTGACATGCAGATATTCGCTGCCGCGCGGCTGGGTTGTCGCGGCGCTGTCGCCGACCACGGGCACCAGGCTGGCCACGGCCGGGCGGCCGTTGAACACGACGATGTCGCCGCGCGCCGGTAGCGGCATGCCGCGCAGATATTCATAGGCATCGAGCGCCCCGCCGCCGAGGTCGGCGCGCAGTTTTTGCGTCAGCGGTTCGATGAGGTGCCGCAGCGCGCCATATTCCGCGAGCGGGGCTACATGTCCGTTGACCAGCAGATAGACCGGCTCGTCCGCCGCATCGAGTATGGCGATGGCGTCATGGCCGAAATAGGAATCGAGCCAGGCCCCGAGATTGTCGTGAACCCAGCTCTGCCGTTCCGGATCGCGCAGCGCCAGCACGGCCTCGTCCCACACGGCGACGCTTTCCTGCTCATGGGCAAGCCGGCGCACGCTGTCGGCGATGAGGCCGGTGACGATCTGGCGCTGCTTGGCGATGGCGCTCTGGTCGACGCTGGAGGCGGTCCAGCCGATGAATCCCACGCAGCCGATAGCGGTCGTGAGCAGGATCATCGCCACGGGCAGGACAATGTTGCGCGAGAACCGCCGGCGATGAAAGTATCGGTTGGGCATGAACTGGATCCGGATCGGACCCGAGCTTAGCCGCGGCTGCTTGCCGAGTGATTACTAAGGTTTTCGACGCATGGGGAAAATGCGGATCATGCCGAGCCGGCATCCTTGAACAGCACTTCGCGGTCGGGAGTGAAGCTCGCCAGCAGCGGAAGGCAGGCGCCGCCGATCTCGCGCGCCGCCGAGCCGACCGTTCCGGCGAGCACCGAAAAGGGCGGCAGGCCCTGAAGGTCGAAGCGCTCGATCTCGCTGCGCACCCGCGCGACGAGCTCGGATTGCACGCTGCGCGGAAAGGCGCCGTCGATGACGAATTGCGAGAAGTCGATGATCGAGGCCGCCGAGACGCAGGCGAGCGCGATGGCGCGGGCGGCCTCGGCGATCCAGTTTTCCAGCGCGGCGCCGAGATCGCCCCAATCGTCGGGGTCGCGCCACAGCACGGACGGATCCCGTCCCTCGGCGGCGAGCGCTTCGGCGAGCACGTAGATGGAGGCGTTCTTCAGGAGTTGCTGGTAGCCGCCATTGCCGGTTGGGACGGGCAGCGGGCCGATGGCGCCGGCATAGCGCGTGCGGCCGGGGAACAGATGGCCGTCAAGCACCACGCCGCCGCCGATGAACGAGCCGACGAAGATATAGAGGAATTCCTCGGCCCGCGGCCCCTGGCCCAGCACCAGCTCGGCGGCGCAGGCGGCGGTGCCGTCATTGTGGAAATAGACCGGCCAGGGGCTGATGGCACCGATCTCCTGCGCCACGTCGGTGCATTTCCACGCATCGAGCACGTCGCGCGGGGCGGCGAACTGGCTTTCCCAGTTCCACAATTCGAAAGGCGAAGCGATGCCGAAGCCGGCGACGCGCTGGCGGCCCGCGGCGTCGAGTTGGCCGGCGAGCTCGTCTATGCCGCGCCGGGCGAGGGCGACGACGCTGTCGGGCGTGGGGAAGGGATGGGGCGAATGGATGCGCCCGATGACGGTGCCGGCAAAATCGAGCAGCACCACGTCGCTGGCCCGCCTTCCGATCTTGAGGCCCATGAAATAGGCGCCGCGCGGGTGGAGCGCATAGGGCGTGAGCGGCTGACCGACCTTGCCGCGCTGCGGCGGCCGGCGCACCAGCAGCCCGTCGGCCTCGAGCTGGTTGACGATGATCGAGATGGTCTGGGGCGACAGATGCGTCAGGCGGGCGAGCTCGGCCTTGGGCAGGGCTTCATGCTTGCGGATCAGCGACAGCACCAGCCGCTCGTTATAGAGGCGCACCCCGGTCTGGTTGCTGCCACGGCTGTGGCCGCCCGGAACGCTGAACGGCACGCGCCGCGCCTCGACCATTTCGCAAACCTTTCCACGCCGCGCGCCGGCAGCTTCCCGCCAAGCGCCTGACCCGCCAAGCCATGACCCGCCAAGTCCCTGACGGACCTCGATTCCGCATCGCCCGTCCCCTGCGGCGCCGCGGCATGAGCGGCGGCGCCGGACAGGCGTTGCCCTGCCTGTTCCAGGCACGGTTCATGCTCTCGAGGCCTGGTGAAGTCAATTAATAAATCAACCGGATAAATTAATTGACAGCCCCAACGCGATTTGCTGTTCTCGAAAAGGGCCGACATCCGACAAACGGAGCGGTTCCGATTGCGTGCCATGGGCAGCCATGGCGCAAAATGGCTCGGGAGGAGCAACAAGAATGAAGCGTTTCGCAAGGCTCGCGGCCGGCATGGTCGTGGCAACCGGTCTGCTTGCCGGCACCGCGCTGGCGCAGGACCAGCAGGTCGTCGGCCTGATCACCAAGACCGAAGGCAATCCGTTCTTCGTCAAGATGCGCGAGGGCGCCCAGGCGACGGCGGCCGAACTCGGGC
>JAEWHZ010000349.1 GCA_023387585.1 Pseudomonadota bacterium | reverse complement strand
ACACCGGCGCCTCGTCGGAATGGGTGGCCAGCACCACGTCGGCGATGGTCGCCGCCGCCGTCAGCACCGAGGCCATCACCCGCTGGCTGGTCCACAGCGTCGGGCGCAGATTGGGGTCGAACGCCACTCGCGCACCCTTGTCGCGGGCCGAAACGATGGATGCCAGCAGCCGGCCGCGGGCGCGCGGCGCCAAGATGGCCATGGTGATGCCGGAGAAATAGATCAGCGATGCGCCCTCGAACGCCTTGTCGAGCGCCTCGCGGTCGTCGGCCAGGAGCTTCGCCGCCGAGGTGTCGCGCCAATAGGTGAAATGCCGGTCACCCTTTTCCTGATGGATCAGGTAGAGCCCCGGCCGCCTGTCCGGAATGGTGGCGATATGCGCCGTGCCGATGCCGTTCTGTTCGAGAAAGCGCCGCATCTCGTCGGAATAGCGGTCGATGCCGAGCGCGGTGCGGTAGTCGACCTGCCAGTCCTCGCCCAGCAGCGCCCGGGCATACCAGGACGTGTTGAGCGTGTCCCCGGCATAGCCCAGCCGGTATTGCCCGTCCGATCCGCCCGACATTTCGAGCATGCATTCGCCTACCGCCACGAAGCGTTTTGCCGCCACGCCGTCCTCCCGCCTTTAGAAGTTTCCGCGCGTGGTTATGCCGATCCTGGCCACGTCAAACAAGTCATTGCATCCGGCCCCCGCGCTCTTCCATACAAGATGGTGCGGGGCTATAGCATCGGACCGAAAAGTGTGAAGCGGTTTTCGAACCGATCCGATGCGCAACAAAAGACCAGCGCTCCGTCCACCAGTCGAGGAACCATAAGCATGTCCCGTCTCAGCGCCGAAACCCTGCCCGGCCTCGCGCCTTCCGCCGCAAGGCCCGCCTATGCGCGCGAGAACGTCACCCCCGGCATCGTGCATCTGGGCATCGGCGCCTTCCATCGCGCGCATATGGCGGTCTATGTCGACGACCTGCTGGCCGGCGATCCGGGCTGGGGCATTGTCGGGGCCAGCCTGCGCCGGCCCGACACCAAGCAAGCGCTCGATCCGCAGGACGGGCTCTATACCGTCGCCATACGCGACGCTTCCGGCACGAAGCTGCGCGTCATCGGCTCGATCCTCGAAGTCATCGACGCCAATCGCGAGCGCGAGCGGCTGATCGCGCTGATGGCTTCGCCGGACATCCGCATCGTCTCGCTCACCGTCACTGAAAAGGGCTATTGCCACGATCCGGCGAGCGGCGAGCTGGACGAAAGCCATCCCGACATCGTCGCCGATCTCGCCAATCCGCAGGCCCCGGTCTCGGCGCCCGGCATCATCGTCGAGGCGCTGGCGCGGCGGCGTGCGGCCGGCATCGCCCCGTTCGCGGTGATGAGCTGCGACAACCTGCCGGACAATGGCCGCACCACGCAGCGCATCGTCGCCCGCCTCGCCGCGCTGCGCGATCCCGAACTCGGCACGCATGTGGCCGAAACCGTCGCCTTCCCCTCGACCATGGTCGACCGCATCGTGCCCGCCACCACCGATGCCGACCGCGCGCTGGTGCGCGACGAACTCGGGGTCGAGGATGCCTGGCCGATCATGACCGAGCCCTTCACCCAATGGGTCGTGGAGGATCATTTTCCTCTCGGCCGCCCCGCCTTCGAGACCGTCGGCGCCGAGCTGGTGGAGGATGTCGAGCCCTATGAGCTGATGAAGCTGAGGATGCTCAACGGCAGCCATTCCTCCATCGCCTATCTGGGCTATCTCGCCGGCCACCAGCATGTGTCCGACGCCATGGACGACAAGGCTTTCGTCAAGCTGATCCACGGGCTGATGAGCGAGGAGGTGATCCCGACCCTGCCCATGGCGCGCAGGGAGCTCGAAGCCTATCGCGACCGGCTGCTCGAGCGCTTCGCCAATCCCGCGCTCAAGCACCGCACCTGGCAGATCGCCATGGATGGCAGCCAGAAGCTGCCGCAGCGCCTGCTCGGCACCATTCGCGACCGCCTCGCCGCCGGCCAGTCCATCGACCGGCTCGCCCTCGGCGTCGCCGGCTGGATGCGCTACGTCACCGGCGTCGACGAGACCGGCGCCGCCATCGACGTGCGCGACCCGCTGGCCGCCCGCTTCGCCGAGATCGCCGCCTCCTCGGGCCGCGACACCGAAGCTTTGGCCCGCGCGCTCGCCGGTATCCCGGAGATCTTCGGCACCGACCTGCCGGGCAACCCGGCCTTCACGGGTCCGGTGATCGCCGCGCTCAAATCCCTGTTCGAAAAAGGCGCCGCCGCCACGGTGGCGGCGCGGGGGTAACGGCATCGTGCCACGCCCTCGTGGTTCGAGGACGGATGGCACCATCCAGCCACCACGCGCCCTACTGCCCCGTGTTCCACTCGAGAAAACGCGGCGCGGTCATGACGATCGCCGTGTCGATCGCGCCGATCATCTTCTCGTCCTTGCCCTCGTAGTCCAGCCCCGACAGCACGGCGCGGATCAAATTGATCCGGCCGCGCTTCTTGTCGTTGGTCAAGACGACCGTCCAGGGGGCGTGCTGGGCGTCGGTGCGGCGCAGCATCTCGTCGCGCGCCGCCGAATAGGCGTCCCATCTGTCGAGCGCCGCGACGTCGACCGGCGATAGCTTCCATTGCTTGAGCGGGTCGTGCCGCCGGTCGTGGAAGCGCTTGAGCTGTTCCTCGCGCCCGATCGACAGCCAGAACTTGAACAATCTTATGCCGTCGCGCGTCAGCCGCTCCTCGAACAGCGGCGCTTCCTCGAGAAAGCGCTCGGTCTGCTCGGGCGTGCAGAACCCCATTACCGGCTCGACGCCGGCGCGGTTGTACCAGCTCCGATCGAACAGCACCTGCTCGCCGCCGGCCGGCAGCCAGTCGACATAGCGCTGGAAATACCATTGCGTCGCCTCGCGGCTGTTGGGCTTGGGCAGGGCGGCGATGATGTTGAAGCGCGGATTGAGGTTTTCGAGATAGCGCTTGATGGTGCCGCCCTTGCCGGCGGCATCGCGCCCCTCGAAGACGATGGCGATGCGCTCCCCGGTTTCGGCGACATGCGCCTGCAGCCGCACGAGCTGCACCTGCAGATCGTGCATCTCGTTCTCATAGGCCTTGTTCTTGAGCTTTTCGGCGTGAGGATAGCCGCCCGAGCCCAGCGCCGCCTTGCCGATCCATTCCGGCAATTCCGGATCGTCGATGTCGAAAGCCTCGCCTTCTCCGGGCAATTCCATCTCTCCCGAGGCCCTTGCGGCCTGCTATCGAACTGTCACAATCAGCGTGCTATGAACCGGCCCGCCGAGCAACCCCCGTGGCACGACGCCTTTTGGACGCGATGACCGATCCGGCCCAGAGCCCGCAATCCGGCGCGCCCGCCAGCCTGATCGACCGTCTCACCGGCCGGCTGCGCGGCGGCCCCGCCCCGGCGACCGCCTCCGGCGCGGCGCGGGACGCGGTGTCGCCCGGCATCGTCGCCTTCGCAGACGCGCTGATCGAGCCGGCCATCGTCATCGACCGGCGCGGCGTGGTCGTCCATCGCAACGGCGCCGCCCGCACCCAGGTGCCCAGCGTCGTGCCGGGCGTGCCCGTCACCCTGTCGCTGCGCAATCCCGATCTGGTGCGGGCCATAGAGCGCGCCCGCCAGAACGGGGTCACCCAGACCATCGAGCTGCACGAGACCGTCCCCTCCGAGACCTGGACCAAGGTGGTCATCGCCCCGCTGCGCGGGCCGGACCGGGCGTGGGAGAGCGACGAGGCGCGGCTGCTCGCCATCACCTTCCAGAGCCTGACCGAGCTCAAGCGCGTCGATGCCATGCGCACCGATTTCATCGCCAATGCCAGCCATGAGCTGCGCACCCCGCTCGCCTCGCTGCTCGGCTTCATCGAGACCCTGCAGGGCCCGGCGGCGCGCGACGACGGGGCGCGCGAGCGGTTCCTCGCCATCATGCGCAACCAGGCCGAGCGCATGGCAAGGCTGATCGAGGACCTCTTGTCGCTGTCGCGCATCGAGATGCACCAGCATCTGCGCCCCACCGGCGAGGTCGAGCTGGTCCGGCTGATCGGTGAGGTCGCCGAGGGCTTCGAGGCCCGCGCCGCCGAGGCCGGGGTGACGCTGGCGCTCGAGATCGCCCCCGAGACCGCCCCGGTCACCGGCGATGCCGGCCAGCTCTACGAGGTGGTGGAGAACCTGATCGACAATGCGCTGAAATATGGCGAGCCCGGCGGGCATGTCACCGTGGCGCTCGGTGCGGTGCAGCGCCCCGGCTATGCCTATCTGCTCAGCGTCACCGATGACGGGCCGGGGGTGGCGGAAGAACATGTGCCGCGCCTCACCGAGCGCTTCTACCGCACCGACGAGGGCGAGGGGCCGCGCAAGAAGGGCACCGGGCTCGGTCTGGCCATCGTCAAGCATATCGTCAACCGCCATCGCGGGCTGATCTCCATCCGCTCGCGCCCCGGCGAAGGCATGCGCGTCGAGGTCCTCCTGCCGCGCTAGGCGACATGTTCCCGGAATCGACTTTATATATCAACGGCCTAGACCGTCATAAAACTGTTTCCCAACTGACATAAAAGGCAAATGCACGGGAAATAGGGTGCAGCCCGTCGACCCGGGGGCAGGCTCAGAACGGTCTCCAGCGCGCCGCACGACATGCGCGCCCCCGACTGACCTCGATAAAGGGAAACCCATCAATGAAGTCCGTTCTTCTCACCAGCGTGGCCATCCTGGCCCTCGGCACCACGGCCGGTTTCGCCCAGACGCGCGACACCATCCAGATCGCCGGCTCCTCCACCGTCCTGCCCTTTTCCTCCATCGTCGCCGAGGAATTCGGCGCCGACTTCCCCGAGTTCCGCACCCCCGTCGTCGGCTCGGGCGGTACGGGCGGCGGCTTCCGCCAGTTCTGCGAGGGCGTCGGCGACAACACCATCGACATCGCCAACGCCTCGCGCCCGATCCGCGATGCCGAGCGCGAAGTCTGCGTCGCCAACGGCGTCAACGACATCCGCGAAGTCCAGTTCGGCTATGACGGCATCGTCTTCGCCACCTCGGTGAACAATGGCGATTTCGCCCTGCTGCCCGAGCATGTCTACAAGGCCATCGCCGCCCGAATCGTCGTCGACGGCGAGCTGGTCGACAATCCCTACACCTCCTGGGCCGAGGTCGACGCCTCGCTCCCGGACCAGCCGATCGCGCTGGCCATCCCGGGCTCCAACCACGGCACCCGCGAAGTGTTCCAGGAGCGCGTGATCGCCCCCGGCTTCGAGACTCTCGAATCCGAACTGCCGGAAGGTCTGAGCGAGGACGAGATCGCCGCCCTCGAGACCCAGTTCCGCCAGGACGTCGTCGTCGAGATCGCCGGCGACTACACCGAGACGCTGGCGCGCCTGCAGTCGAACCCCAACACCATCGGCGTGTTCGGCCTGTCGTTCTACGACCAGAACCGCGACACGCTGAAGGTCGCGACCGTCGACGGCGTCACCCCCTCGCTCGAGACCGTCGCCGCCGGTGAGTATCCGGTCTCGCGTCCGCTCTA
>JAEWHZ010000278.1 GCA_023387585.1 Pseudomonadota bacterium | reverse complement strand
CAGCCGCGCGCCGGGCGGGTGGCGGCCGAACTGGTGCCGCTGAACGGGGAGACGGCGAGCGCGGCGCGCATCGAGACCGGGATCGGCGAGCTCGACCGGGTGACGGGCGGCGGCTTCGTGCGCGGCTCGGCGCTGCTGGTCGGCGGCGATCCGGGCATCGGCAAGTCGACGCTGCTGTTGCAGGCGGCGGCCCTGCTGGCAAAGGCCGGACGGCGGGTGGTCTATGTGTCGGGCGAGGAAGCGGTCGGGCAGGTGCGGCTGCGCGCGCAGCGGCTCGGGCTCGCCGAGGCCGACGTGCTGCTGGCGGCCGAGACCAGCGTCGAGATCATCCTCGCAACGCTCGAATCCGGGCCGCCGGCGGACCTCGTGATCATCGATTCGATCCAGACGCTGTGGACCGAGCGCGTCGAGAGCGCGCCCGGCACAGTGACCCAGGTGCGCACTTCGGCGCAGGCGCTGACGCGGCACGCCAAGACCAGCGGCGCCGCCGTGGTGCTGGTGGGCCACGTGACCAAGGACGGGCAGATCGCCGGGCCGCGCGTCGTCGAGCACATGGTCGATGCGGTGCTGTATTTCGAGGGCGATGCCAGCCACACCTTCCGCATCCTGCGCGGGGTGAAGAACCGCTATGGCGCCACCGACGAGATCGGGGTGTTCGAGATGACGGCGGCGGGGCTGGCCGAGGTCGCCAACCCTTCGGCGCTGTTCCTCGACCAGCGCGATGCCGGGGCGAGCGGCTCGGCGGTGTTCGCCGGCATGGAGGGCACGCGCCCGGTGCTGTGCGAGATCCAGGCGCTGGTCTCGCCCTCCCCGCTCGGCACGCCGCGCCGTGCCGTGGTGGGATGGGACACCAGCCGGCTGGCCATGGTGGTGGCGGTGCTCGAGACGCGCTGCGGCGTGCGCATCGGGGGGAACGACATCTATCTCAACGTCGCCGGCGGGCTGCGGATCAACGAACCGGCGGCCGACCTCGCCGTGGCGGCGGCGCTGATCTCCTCGCTGGTCAACGTGCCGCTGCCGGCCGATGCCGCCTATTTCGGCGAGATCTCGCTGGCGGGCGGGGTGCGGCCGGTGGTGCATGCGGGGCTCAGGCTGCGCGAGGCGGAAAAGCTCGGCTTCAAACGCGTGGTGACGGGGCGGCTGGGCGCGGGCGAGCGCGGCGGCGGGCTGGTGACCGAGCAGTTCGGTGAACTCGGCGAGCTGGTGGCGCGCATCGCCGCCGAGGCGCAGATGCCGGCCAATGACGCGGCGGAGTGAAAAAACGCGACGTTGCCGCAGGGCCGCATGTTCGGGGAAGAAGCGAAATCAGGCGGGATCGGCTGCTTGGCAGGCCGGGGCAAAGCGGCTAAACCCCATCGCAGCAAGACTTCGGTAACAATTTCCGCGCGGGCGTATCAACCATGCTGACGGCATTCGATGTGGGCGTAGGAGTGCTGGTGCTGATCTCCGCGATCCTGGCAACGGCACGCGGGCTCACCCGCGAGGTTCTCTCGCTCGCCACCTGGGCCGGCTCGGCGGCCATCGCCATCTATATGTGGCAGTACCATCCCGAGATCGCGCGGCAATACATCGCCGAGGATCTGGTGGCGGACGTGGCGACCGTGGTCGTGACCTTCATCGTGGCGCTGATCGTGTTGCACCTGATCACCATGCGCATCGCCGATTTCGTCGTCGACAGCCGCATCGGACCGATCGACAGGCTGCTCGGCTTCGCCTTCGGCGTGCTGCGCGGCCTTCTGATCGCCATCGTCGTCGTGATATTCGGGCTGTGGCTGTTCGACAGCAACCTGCCGGCCTGGGCCGAGGACAGCCAGTCGATGCCCTATCTGCGCGACATGGGCAACACGCTGATCTCGATGCTGCCGGAAAACCTCGAGGACCAGGTGACGCGCCTGCTGCGCGGGGGCAGCGGTATGAGCGAGGGCGGGATCCTCGATGGCGACATGGGGGTTCCGGCCGACGAAGGCACGGACAGCACCGAGATCGGCACGCCCACGCCGCCGGGCGAGATCAATACCTGAAGGCCGACCGGCAGGTCCGCCGAGGAGAGCGCCGTGCATACGGAATCGACCAGCGTCGCCGACGAGCTCGATGCGGACACCCTGCGCGAGGAGTGCGGGGTGTTCGGCATCCTGGGACATCCGGACGCCGCCACGCTGACGGCGCTGGGGCTGCACGCGCTGCAGCATCGCGGCCAGGAAGCGGCCGGCATCGTCAGCTTCGACGGGCGCCAGTTCCATTCCGAGCGCCAGCTGGGGCTGGTGGGCGACCATTTCACCGACCCCGCCTCGATCCAGCGCCTGCCCGGCAACATGGCCATGGGCCATGTGCGCTATTCGACCACCGGCGAGACCATATTGCGCAATGTGCAGCCGCTGTTCGCCGAGCTCGAGGTCGGCGGCATCGCCATCGCCCATAACGGCAATTTGACCAACGGGCTAAGCCTGCGCAAGCGGCTGATCGCGCAGGGCGCCATCTGCCAGTCGACATCGGACACCGAGGTGGTGCTGCATCTGATCGCGCGCTCGCAGCGCGCCTCCTCGTCGGACCGCTTCGTCGACGCGCTCGGGGCGGTCGAGGGCGCCTATGCCATGGTGGCGCTGACGCGCACAAAGCTGATCGGCGCGCGCGACCCCAACGGCATTCGCCCGCTGGTGCTCGGCGAGCTCGACGGCAAGCCGATCTTCGCCTCCGAAACCTGCGCGCTCGACATCATCGGCGCCAAATTCGTGCGCGACGTCGCCAATGGCGAAGTGGTGGTGTGCGAGCAGCAGCCGGACGGGTCGATCACCATCGATTCGCTCAAGCCGTTCCCGCCACGAAGCGAGCGCATCTGCCTGTTCGAATACGTCTATTTCGCCCGCCCCGATTCGGTGGTGGCCGGACGCAACGTCTATGGCGCGCGCAAGCGCATGGGCCAGTTCCTGGCGCGCGAGGCGCCGGTCGAGGCCGATGTGGTGGTGCCGGTACCCGATGGCGGCACCCCGGCGGCGATCGGTTTCGCGCAGGAAAGCGGCATCCCGTTCGAACTCGGCATCATCCGCAACCATTATGTGGGGCGCACCTTCATCGAGCCGAGCCAGCAGATCCGCGCCTTCGGGGTCAAGCTCAAGCATTCGGCCAACCGCGCCGAGATCGACGGCAGGCGGGTGGTGCTGGTCGACGATTCCATCGTGCGCGGCACCACCTCGCTCAAGATCGTGCAGATGGTGCGCGACGCCGGGGCGCGCGAGGTGCATATGCGGGTGGCGAGCCCGATGATCCGGCATGCCGATTATTATGGCATCGACACGCCTGACGCCGACAAGCTGATCGCCAACCAGTATGAGCGGCTCGAGGAGATGGCGGCGCATATCGGGGTCGACACGCTGAGCTTCCTGTCGATCGACGGGCTTTACGAGGCGGTGGGCGGCGAAAGGCGCAACCGGGAAGCGCCGCAGTTCACCGACCACTATTTCACCGGCGACTACCCCACGCAGTTGACCGATCTGAACGGGCGCTCCAAGAACGAGCCCAAGCGGATTTCACTTCTCAGGGAAGCAGGATGATGGGCATGGCCGACGATTTTCGGGGCAAGGTGGTCCTGGTCACAGGCGCCTCCCGGGGGATCGGTTATGCCGCGTCCCTCGAAGCGGCGCGGCGCGGCGCGCATGTGGTGGCCGTGGCACGCACCATCGGCGGGCTCGAGGATCTCGACGACGAGATTCAGGCGCTGGGCGGGGCGGCGACGCTGGTGCCGTTCGATCTGGCGGATGGCGACGCCATCGACCGGCTGGGGGCCGCGATCTTCGAGCGCTGGGGTGCGCTCGACGGGCTCGTCGCCAATGCGGCCATGCTCGGCGTGCTTTCGCCGGTGGGGCACATCAAGCCCAAGGATTTCGAGAAGACGCTGGCGCTCAACGTGACGGCGAATTACCGGCTGATCCGTTCGCTCGACGTGCTGCTGCGCCAGGCGCAGGCGGGGCGCGCAGTGTTCGTGTCATCGAGCGCGGCGCGCGCCAACAAGCCCTATTGGGGGCTTTACGGTGCGAGCAAGGCGGCGCTGGAAGCGCTGGTGCGCTCCTATGCGGCCGAGATGACGCAGACCAATGTGCGCGTCAATCTGTTCGATCCCGGACCCGTGCGCACGGCGATGCGCGCCAAGGCCATGCCGGGCGAGAACCCGGACACCCTGCCCGACCCGACCGAGATCGCGCCGGCGCTGATCGATCTGGTATCGCCGCGCACCGACGCGCATGGGCAGATATTTTCCATGCGCGAGAAGCGGTTCATCGCCGCTTAGAACTCTTGTTCTGATCGAATCCGAACAAGAGCTCCAAGTCTTTGATTTGCGCGTTTCCGAACCGAAAAAGTGGAACCACTTTTTCTGGAACGCTCTGAATTCTTCAGGCGCGGGACAGCAAACCCGCGGCGGTGACGACGCCGCGCAGCCTATCCTCTTCATCCACCACCGGAACCAGGCCGACCGGGCTGGCGGCAAGGGCGGCAATAACCGCCGCGCCTTCGGCATCGGCGCGCAGCGGCTCCACCGCGACGCAAGGCAGGGCCTGCGCGGCATCGCCGGCGGCCGATGCGAGCCGGGTGACGTCGGCGATCGCGGCGAAGCCGAGCGGGCGGCCGCTATCGGGATCGCGCAGCGGAATAGCGGCGAGGCGGACATTTTCCAGCGCCTCGCGGGCCTGTTGGGGGGTGGGCACCGGCGGCAGGGCGGCGAGATCGGCCGGATCCAGCATGATATCGGCGGCGGTCAGGTCTTTCGGCAGGCGCGGCGGGGTTTCGGCGGGCAGCAGGCCGGCAGGATCGCGCGGCGACAGCGGCCTGCCCTGCCCGAGCAGGCCGAGAAAGACGCGGCCGAGGAACTCGACGGTGGCGACGGCCGGGCCTGCGATGCGCAGATAGACGGAGAGCGCGGGGGCCAGCGCTTTGGCGACGCGCAGGGGATGGCGCAGGGCGAGCTGGCGCGGAACCAGCTCGCCGCCCACCAGCAGGAGCGTTGCCGCAAGCTTGACGAGGACCACCACGCCGATGATCGCGGCGGCGGGATCGGGAACGCCGAGGTCGCCCAGCCAGGCGCCGAAGCGCAGCCCGAGCGTGACGCCGGCAAAAGCGCCGGCCAGCACGGCGATGCCCGTAACGCCGACCTGCACCGCCGCCTGAAGGGGCTGCGGATCGAGCGCGAGACGGCGGGCGGTACGCGCGCGGGGCGCTTCGAGCGCCGCAGCCGGTACGGACGCCAATGCCATCTCGCCGGCGGTCAGCAGCGCATTGACGAGGACCAGAAGCAGCAGGACGACGATTTCGAGGATCATGCGCGAGGGGTCCGGTTTGGCGTGGACGTTGTTTAGCCGCTGGCGGGCCGGCTGGAAACCGGGGCGATGGATTGGGACGGCGTTGCCGAAAGCATCGTGCCACCCGCCCTCGTGGTTCGAGGCCTTGCTACGCAAGCACCTCACCAAGAGGGCTCATCTCACCCCTGCCCGTTCGTTTCGGCCTCGATGGGCGTAACCAGCACCTTGTCGATGCGGCGGCGGTCGAGGTCGATGACTTCGATGCGCAGGCGCTCGGTTTCGAAGATTTCGCCGGTCTTGGGCAGGGCGTTGGAGAGAGAGAGGACGTAGCCGGCCACGGTCTGGTAGCGGGCGGTCTTGGGGATGGAGACGGAGAGCCGGTCGGCGAATTCGTCGATCGGAGCCCAACCGGCCACCAGCCAGGAGCCGTCGTCACGCTGCACGAAGGCCAGCTCGCCGTCGCCCTCGGCCTCGAGATAGGTGCCGGTGATGGCCTCGAGGATGTCGCCCGAGCTGATGATGCCTTCGAAATGGCCGTATTCGTCGAAAACCAGCGCCATGTGGATGGTCGAGCGGCGCAGGGCGGTGATGACGTCGAGCGCGCTGGTGTGATCCATGACCACGGGGGCCTGGCGCACATGGGCGCGCAGATCGAGCGGCTTGCCGGCGGCGAGGTCGGCCAGCAGGGAGCGCACGGCGAGGACGCCGACAATGCTGTCCTGCTCGCCGTCGCGCACCGGCAGGCGGTTATGCGTCGAGTTGCGGATGAGCTCGAGGTTGGCCTCGGGCGGATCGGACAGATCGATGATGTGCACATCGGCGCGCGGCACCATGAGGCCGGCGGCCGTGCGATCGGCAAGGCGCATGACGCCGGCGATCATCTCATGCTCTTCGGAATGGATGACGCCGGCGGTGCTGGCGGCGGCGATGGTGGCGCGCAGCTCCTCCTCGGTCACCTTCTCGTCATTGGCGCCCGTCTGGCCGAGCAGGCGCAGCACGAATTTGCCCGAGCCGTCGAGCAGCCAGACCAGCGGGGCGGCGAGCGTCGCGATGCCCGACATGGTGGGCGCAACCATGGCGGCGACGCGCTCGGGATTGCGCAGCGCCACCTGCTTGGGCACCAGTTCGCCGAGAATCAGCGACACATAGGTGATGAGGACGACGACGATGCCGACGCCGGCGATGTCGGCGGCGGAGGCGGGCACGCCGATGCCGGCGAGAAAGCCGGCCAGGCGCGTGCCGAGCGTGGCACCGGAGAAGGCGCCGGAGAGGATGCCGACAAGGGTGATGCCGATCTGGACCGAAGACAGGAAGCGCCCGGGATCGGAGGCGAGGCGCTGGGCCGTGGCGGCGCCGCGATTGCCCTGTTCGACCATGACGTTGAGCCGTGCCGGGCGCGAGGACACGACGGCGAGTTCGGACATCGCCAAGGCACCATTGACCAGCGTCAGGGCGATGACGATCGCGATTTCGAGGAACACAAGTCCCAACCGTTATACGGACCCACGCTCAGTATCGGGCCGTTTCAACGCGAGGTTGATTATCGTGCCGGCGCCGATTTGGCTAGGGCCAGTGTTCCGATGGAATCAGGACGGGCACCCGGAGGCGCTCAATCGGCGTAGGGATTGGTGCTCGAGGCGCGCACCCACAGGCGGATGGGCACGCCCTTGATGTCGAAGGCCTCGCGCAGGCCGTTGACCAGATAGCGCTGATAGGAGGCGGGCAGCACGTCCGGCCGGGAGGCGAAAAGGATGAAGCTGGGCGGGCGCGTCTTGGCCTGGGTGACGTAGCGCAGCTTGAGCCGGCGCCCGGAGACGGCCGGAGGCGGATGGCCCTCGACCATGCCGGCCAGCCAGCGGTTGAGGCGCGCGGTCGAGATGTGCTTGTTCCAGTCGACCTCGACGGTGAAGACGGCTTCGAGCAGCTTGTCGAGATTGCGCCCGGTCAGGCCCGACAGCGGCACCAGCGGGATGCCGCGCAGCTGGGGCAGCAGGCGCTCGCACTGCTCGCGCAATTCGGCGAGGCGGGCCTGCTTGTCCTCGATCAGATCCCATTTGTTCAGCGCGATGACCATGGCGCGGCCCTCGCGCTCGACGA
>JAEWHZ010000334.1 GCA_023387585.1 Pseudomonadota bacterium | reverse complement strand
GCGGCGGCGATCCCGCTGACCTGGTCGCCATTGACGGTCTATTTCATCATAACGCTGATCGTGTCGCTGTTCGGCTGGACCGGGCTGGCGCGCGAGGTGCGCGGGCGCTTCTTCTCGCTGCGCGGCGAGGATTTCGTCACCGCCGCCAAGCTCGACGGCTCGGGTGAGCGCCGCGTCATCTTCCGGCACATCCTGCCTTCGCTGACGAGCCACATCCTCGCCGTGGTGACGCTGGCCCTGCCGACCATGATCGTCGCCGAGACGGCACTGAGCTTTCTCGGCATCGGGCTCAAGGCGCCTATCGTCTCCTGGGGCGTGCTTTTGCAGGAGGCGCAGAACGTGCGCACCATCGCCAACGCGCCCTGGCAGCTCGTCTGGCCGGCCGGCGCGGTGGTGGTCACCGTGCTCGCCTATAATTTTCTCGGGGACGGCCTGCGCGATGCCGCCGACCCCTATGAGAGCTGAGCCATGAGCATGGTCGAGATCACGGCGCCGGGCGCCGAGGCCGAAACCGATAAGGACGTGGTGCTGAGCGTCGAGAACCTCAGCCTCGACTTCCGGCTGCGCAACGAGATTTTGCACGCCGCCCGCGACGTCAGCTTCAAATTGCGGCGCGGCAAGACGCTGTGCCTCGTTGGGGAAAGCGGCTCGGGCAAGAGCGTGACGGCGCGGGCGCTGATGCATATCGTCGACCGCAATGGCGCCATCGCCGAGGGGCGCATATTGCTCGCCGACCCGGCCGGCCCGATCGACATTGCCCGGCTCGACGAGCGTTCGAAGACGCTGCTGTCGATCCGCGGCGGCCGCATCGGGCTGATCTTCCAGGAGCCGATGTCGTCGCTCTCCCCGGTCCACACCATCGGTTCGCAGATCATCGAGGCGCTGCGCCTCCACCGGCGGATGAACAAGCAAGAGGCGCGCGCCGAGACCATCGAGCTGCTGCGCCAGGTCGAAATCCCCAACCCGGAAGCGATGGTCGACCGCTACACCTTCGAATATTCGGGCGGCATGCGCCAGCGCGCCATGATCGCCATGGCGCTGGCCTCCGACCCCGACATCCTGATCGCCGACGAGCCGACCACGGCGCTCGACGTGACCACGCAGGCGGAAATCCTCGACCTGATCAAGCGTTTGCAGGTCAGCCGCGGCATGGCCATGCTGCTGATCACCCATGACATGGGCGTGGTGGCCGAGGTGGCGGACGAGGTCGCGGTCATGCATTTCGGCCGCATCGTCGAGTTCGGCACGGTGGACGACATCTTCTACGACGCGCGCCACGCCTATACGCGGCGCCTGCTCGATTCGACCGTCAAGCTCGAGCAGAACCGCCGCGCCGTCACCCGCGAGCCGGCGCCGGCCGAGCCGAAAGTGGTGCTGTCGGCGCGCAACCTGACCAAGCTCTATGGCGGCGGGGGCGGCTGGCTGGGCGGCAAGAGCTATGCCGTCAAGGCGGTGGACGATGTCAGCTTCGACCTTCTGGCCGGCGAAAATCTTGGCATTGTCGGCGAGAGCGGCTCGGGCAAGACGACGCTGGGGCGCATGCTGCTGCGCACCGTCGAGGCGACCTCGGGGAGCGTCACCTATTTCGCCGAGGAAGGCCCGATCGAGGTTACGTCACTGTCGAAGCGCGCGTTGCGGCGCTTTCACCGCGACGTGCGGCTGGTGTTCCAGGACCCCTTCGCCTCGCTCAACCCGCGCATGAGCGTGCGCGACATCATCGGCGATCCGCTGCTGGTCTCGGGACGGATGAAGGGCAGGGCGCTCGACGAGCGCGTGGCCGAGCTGATGGAACTGGTCGGGCTCGACCCCGCCTGGCGCGAGCGCTATCCGCACGCGTTCTCCGGCGGCCAGCGCCAGCGCATCGGCATTGCCCGCTCGCTGGCGCTCGACCCAAAGATCATCATCGCCGACGAGGCGACGGCGGCGCTCGATGTGTCGATCCGCGCCCAGATCCTCGACCTGCTGCTCGATATCCAGAAGCGCATGCAGCTGAGCTTCGTGTTCATCTCGCACGATATCTCGGTGGTGCGCTATTTCTGCGACCGGGTCGGGGTGATGCATCGCGGCAGGCTGGTCGAGCTCGGACCGGCGGAAGAGATTTGCACTGAGCCCAAAGAAGCTTACACGAGGAGCCTGATCTCTGCGGTGCCCAATCCCGATCCGCGCAACAAGCGCATGCTGCACCGCACACGCTTCAAGGGTTGAGAGGAGAGCTTCGTGCCCAGATTTGCCGCCAATCTATCGTTTCTTTATCAGGAGGCGCCGCTGCTCGAGCGCATCGGGCTGGCCGCGCGCGACGGCTTCGGCGCCGTCGAATATGTCTCGCCCTATGAGCACGAGGCGACGGAGATCGCGGCGCGGCTGAAAGAGGCCGGCGTGGTGCAGGCGCTGTTCAACCTGCCGGCCGGCGACTGGGACGCGGGCGAGCGCGGCATAGGCTGCCTGCCGGACCGGGTGGAGGAATTCCGCCGCGGCGTCGATACCGCGATCCAATACGCCAAGGCGCTCGACTGCCCCACGGTGAACTGCCTTGCCGGCCTCGCCCCTTCGGGCGCCGATGCCGCCCTGCTCGACAGGACGCTGGCGGACAATCTCGCCTATGCCGCCCCGCGCCTCGCCGATGCCGGCATCGCCCTGGTCATGGAACCGATCAACCGGCGCGACATGCCGACCTATCATGTTTCGACCACCGACCATGCCGAGCGCATCATGGAAATGGCGGGCGTCGATAACCTCAAGATCCAGTACGATTTCTACCACATGCAGATTTCGCAGGGCGATCTGGTCGAGACCTTCAAGCGCCTGTTCGACCGCATCGGGCATGTGCAGATCGCCGACAATCCGGGCCGCAACGAGCCGGGCACCGGCGAGATTGCCTATGGGTTCGTGCTCGCCGAGCTCGACCGGCTGGGCTATGCCGGCTGGGTCGGCTGCGAATACAGGCCGAAGACCACGACCACCGAGGGGCTGGGCTGGATGGCCCCTTATCTGAAGGAGCGCAAGCCATGAAGATCGGTTTCATCGGCCTCGGCGTCATGGGTCGGCCCATGGCGCAACACCTCATCGCCGCCGGGCACACGCTGTTCGTCAACCGCGTCAAGCCGGTGTCGCAGTTTCTCGTCGATGCCGGCGCCACGGCCGTCGACACGCCGCGCGCGGCCGCCGAAGAGGCGGAAATCGTCATCCTGATGGTGCCCGACACCCCCGATGTCGAGCAGGTGCTGTTCGGCAAGGACGGCGTGGCCGAAGGGCTCAAGCCCGGCACGCTGGTCATCGACATGAGCTCGATCTCGCCGGTGGCCACCAAGGATTTCGCCGCCCGCATAGCGCAGAAGGGCGGCGACTATGTCGACGCGCCGGTCTCCGGCGGCGAGGTCGGGGCGAAGAACGCGGCGCTGACCATCATGGCCGGCGGCAGCGAGGATGCCTTCGCGCGCGCCCTGCCGCTGTTCGAGGCGATGGGCAAGAACATCAACCGCGTCGGCGGGGTCGGCGACGGGCAGACGGCAAAAGTCGCCAACCAGATCATCGTCGCCCTGACCATCGAGGCGGTGGCCGAGGCGATGCTGTTCGCGAAGCGCGCCGGGGCCGATCCGGCCAAGGTGCGCGAGGCGCTGATGGGCGGCTTCGCCTCCTCGCGCATCCTCGAGCTGCACGCCGAGCGCATGATCAAGCGCACCTTCGAGCCCGGCTTCCGCATAAAACTGCACCGCAAGGATCTGGCGCTGGCGCTCGACGCCGCGAAAAGCCTCGATGTGGCGCTGCCCAACACGGCGTCCACCGCCCAGCTCATGAACGCCGCGCTCGGCCAGGGCGACGGCGACAAGGACCATTCCGGCCTCATCCTGACGCTCGAAACGCTCTCCGGCGTCAAGGACTAGGTTCGAGGCACCACCCACCGAATCCTTTGCTGCGGGGCCGCACCGGCTCCGCACGCGCCACCGCTTTGCCCGGAGTTCCGTCCCATGCCGCTCGACAAGGTTCCCTTCGTTCCCTTCGGCGCCGTCTATTTCCGCAAGTCCAACCCACCGCGCGAGGATTGGGCGCGCGACTATGGCGTGGCCGCCGAGGACGGGCTCAACGTCTTCCGGCACTGGTTCATGTGGTCGGCCATCGAGCGCAAGCCGGGCGTCTATGACTGGGACGACTATGACCGGCAGATGGACCTCGCGGCGAAGAACGGCATCAGGACCATCATCGCCGAACTGACGCATACGGTGCCCGACTGGGCGTTCCGCAAGTTCGCCCATGCGCGCCAGATCCGCGCCGATGGACGGCCGCTGACCTCCAATATGGGCGTCAGCGCCGCGACGGGCGGCTTTGCCGACAATGGCGGCGGGGCGGGGGCGCTGACCATGAACTGCCCCGAGGTGAAGCAAGCCGCCGGCGCCTTCCTCACCGCCATGGCCGCGCGTTACAAGGGCCATCCGGGCCTGCTCGGCTACGATATCTGGAATGAGGTCAACTATTCGGCGGAGGTCGACTTCTCCGACTATATGAAGGCCGATTTCCGCCTGTGGCTCAAGGAGAAATATGGCGATCTCGAAACGCTGGCCCAGGCCTGGTATCGCTATTCCTATGCGGAGTGGGACGATATCGAGCCGCCGCGCCAGATTGCCGCCTATCCCGAGAATCTCGACTGGCTCGCCTTCAAGCGGGACAATTACTACGGCCAGATGCAGTGGCGCATCGACACCATCCGCGCCGTCGACAAGGACTGTTTGATCGCCGCGCATGGCGTCGGCGGCGCCATTCCCAACATGGCGTCCAACGGCTCCGACGACTGGCTCGCCGCCTCCAAGGTCGAGCTTTACGGGCTGACCTGGGTGCCCGGGCGGCGCGGCTTCAAGCCGTGGCAGAATTTCTTCGGCCCCGACCTCACCCGCGCCGCCGCGCGCGGCAAGACATGGTGGCACGCCGAGCGCCCCGGCGGCCCGCTCTGGATGCAGCCGCAGGTGCTTGGCCGCGATAAAGAGGATGCGCGCGTCATGGAGCCGGAGGACGTGCGGCTGCTGACCATGACCTCCTTCGCCGCCGGCGCCACGGGCGTGATGAATCTGCGCTATCGCCCGCTGCTCGACGGCCCGCTGTTCGGCGCCTTCGGGTCCTATGGCATGGACGGCAGCCGCACGCCGCGCTCCGACATGGCCAGCGATATGGCGAAATGGGCCAACGCGCCGGCGCAGCGCGAGTTGTTCGCGGCCCGTCCGGTGAAGGGCGATATCGGCATCCTCGTCATCCCCGAGGCACAGGCCTGGGACTATCTGCTCAACCACCGGCACTGCCCGGAAACCTATCGCGAGGCCATGTGGGGCGCCTATCGCGGCTTCTTCGACAATGGCATCCAGGCCGACTGGGTGCATGTCGAGGACATCGCGCAATACGACGTGCTCTATGCGCCCTATCCGATCATGATGACCGCCGGGACCGCCGGGGCGCTCAAGGACTGGGTCGAGCGCGGCGGCACGCTGGTCTCGGAGGCGACGCCCGGCTATTTCGGCGATCGCGGCAAGGTCGGCACGC
>JAEWHZ010000321.1 GCA_023387585.1 Pseudomonadota bacterium | reverse complement strand
GCCCGTCCTCGAGGCGCAGGGGCTGATGAAGCGCTATGGCCGGGTGGTGGCGCTCGACAATGCCGATTTCGACCTGATGCCGGGCGAGATCCTGGCGGTGATCGGCGACAACGGCGCCGGCAAGTCGACGCTGATCAAGGCGCTGTGCGGCGCCGTGATCCCCGATGCCGGCACGATCCGGCTCGAAGGGCGCGTGGTCAATTTCGGCTCGCCCATCGATGCGCGCCGCGCCGGCATCGAGACGGTCTATCAGAACCTCGCTCTGTCGCCGGCCCTGTCGATCGCCGACAACATGTTCCTCGGGCGCGAAATCCGCATGGGCGGGCCGCTCGGCAACATCTTCCGCCTGCTCGATCACGGCGCCATGCGCCGGCATGCGCGCGAGAAGCTGAGCGAGTTGGGGCTGATGACCATCCAGAACATCAACCAGTCGGTGGAGACCCTGTCGGGCGGCCAGCGCCAGGGCGTGGCGGTGGCGCGTGCCGCGGCCTTCGGCTCCAAGGTGATCATCATGGACGAGCCGACCGCCGCGCTCGGCGTCAAGGAAAGCCGGCGCGTGCTCGACCTGATCCTCGACGTCCGGCGGCGCGGCCTGCCGATCGTCCTGATCTCGCACAACATGCCGCATGTGTTCGAGGTGGCGGACCGCATCCATATCCACCGGCTGGGACGGCGCATCGCCGTGATCCGCCCGCAGGACCACACCATGTCGGACGCGGTGGCGATCATGACCGGGGCCATGGCGCCGCCGGATTCGGGGCTCGCCAGCCCCGGCGCAAATTTGTAGCCTGTTCTCCGGACGATACCGGAGAGGATGACCATGGCCCGTGCCCTCGTGCTCGAAAAGCAGCACGACCTCAAGCTGCGCGACATCGACCTGCCGCTCGAAGTCGGGCCGGGCGAGGTGAAGATCGCCATCCACACCGTGGGCGTGTGCGGCTCGGACGTGCATTACTATACCCATGGCCGCATCGGCCCCTTCGTGGTCGAGGCGCCGATGGTGCTGGGCCACGAGGCGGCGGGCACGGTGGTCGAGATCGGCGAAGGCGTGACGCGTCTCAAGGTGGGCGACCGGGTGTGCATGGAGCCGGGCATTCCCGACCCCACCTCGAAGGCCAGCCGGCTGGGTATGTACAATGTCGATCCGGCCGTGCGCTTCTGGGCGACGCCGCCGGTGCATGGCGTTTTGACGCCGCATGTGGTGCATCCGGCCGATTTCACCTTCAAGCTGCCCGACAATGTGAGTTTTGCCGAAGGCGCCATGGTGGAGCCCTTCGCGGTGGGCATGCAGGCGGCGAGCAAGGCACGCATTACGCCGGGCGATACGGCCGTGGTGCTCGGCGCCGGCCCGATCGGCACCATGGTGGCGCTGGCGGCGCTGGCCGGCGGTTGCGCGCGGGTGATCGTCGCCGATTTCGCCCAGCCCAAGCTCGACATCGCCGCGCGTTACCAGGGCATCATTCCGGTCAATATCGGCAAGGAAAACATCGCCGACGCCGTGAATCGGCTGACCGAGGGCTGGGGCGCCGATGTGGTGTTCGAGTGCTCGGGCTCGCCAAAGGCCTGGCAGGGGCTGATGGAGCTGCCCCGCCCCGGCGGGGTGGTGGTCGTCGTCGGCCTGCCGGTCGAGCCGGTCGAGATCGACATCGCCATGGCCTCGACCAGGGAGCTGCGCATCGAGAACGTTTTTCGCTACGCGCATCAATATGAACGCGCCATCGCGCTGATCGCCTCGGGCAAGGTGGATATCAAGCCGCTGATCTCCGAGACTTTCGGCTTTTCGGATTCGATCAAGGCGTTCGAGCGCGCCGTCGAGGCGCGGCCGGACGATGTGAAGCTGCAGATCAGGGTCGCCGGATAGGGAGAAGACAATGGATCTCGGGCTGGGCGGCAAGATCGCCGTCATCACCGGCGGCACGGTCGGCATCGGGCTCGCCATCGGCGAGGGGCTGGCGGAGGAGGGCGTGCATCTGGTGCTGGTGGGGCGCGACGGCGCCCGCGCCGCGCGCGAGGCGGCGCGGGTGGCCGAGGCGCATGGCGTGAGCGCCATCGGCGTCGGCGCCGACGTCGCCACTGCTGAAGGATGCGAGACGGTGGTGGCCGAAACCCTCAAAAGCTTCGGCGGCGCCGACATCCTGATCAACAATGCCGGCACCGGCTCGAACGAGACCATCCAGGAAGCCGACGACGCCAAGTGGCAGTATTACTGGGACCTGCACGTGATGGCCGCGGTGCGGCTGGCGCGCGGGCTGGTGCCGGCCATGAAGACGCGCGGCGGCGGGGTGGTGCTGCACAACGCCTCGATCTGCGCCGTGCAGCCGCTGTGGTACGAGCCGATCTACAACACCACCAAGGCGGCGCTGATGATGTTCTCGAAGACGCTGGCCAACGAGGTGGTCGGCGACAATATCCGCGTCAACACCGTCAATCCCGGCCTGGTGGAGACGCCGGACTGGATCAAGACCGCCAAGCAGATCGCCGGCGAGGACGGCTATCGCGCCCATCTGCAGGGCGTGGCCGAGGAGGTCGGCGGCATGAAGCGCTTCGCCTCGCCGCAGGAGATGGCGAACTTCTTCGTGTTCCTGTGTTCTGACCGGGCGAGCTATTCGACCGGCTCGACCTATTTCGTCGATGGCGGCTGGCTGAAGACGGTCTGAGCATGATGCCGAAAAGTTGCAGACTTTTCGGGAAAACAACATGCGAGAAAACAAATAGTTGGAGCGAAATGCCCGATTCAGGAAAACGGCATTTCGCTCTGAGCGTTCACGCCCGGCGGCGGCTCTCGGCCTGCATCAGGCTGTGCACCGAATGGATGCGCATCGGCGCCAGCGGCTCGCTTTCATAGAACAGCGCGATCTGGTCGACCACCAGCGGCCGACACAGCAGGGCGCCGAAATGGCGCTCCAGCACCGCCCTGACATAGGCGCGTTCCTCGGGTGGCACCGGCCCGGTCAGGCTCATGTGGAAGCGGTAGTCGGCCCCGACATAGGGGTGTCCCCAGGCGAGCAGATTGGCGTGCTGGCGTTCGGTGAGTTGGACCGGATAGCGCCGCTCCAGCTCGGCCTCGCTCATCGGCGCGCGATAGCCGTCGAAGGTCTCGACGATGCGGAAGGCGAGCGCGTCGAGTTCGTGAGAGGGGTGGCGCGGCACGAGGCAGAAGAAATTCGACAGCGCCGCGATCTCGATATGAGGCACGAGGATGGACGGCGTCGACTTGGCGAAGCGCCCGAGCGCGCGCGACAGCGCATCGAGCGTGTGGCCCTCGACGAGCTGGAACGGGGCGCGCAGCGTGCCGTGAAAGCCGAAGCGGCGCACCGGCGCGGTGAGGAAGGCGCGGTCTTCCTCGACCAGGCCTTCTATGGTGCCGGGCTCGACCTGTTCGTTGCCATAGGCGTCGCGCCCGATCCAGCGGGTCGCCGCCAGGGTCAGCGGATCGTGTTTCGGCGGTATGAAATAGATGGCGCAGCGCATCGCACAATCCCCGTGCCGCACTGCTAGCCGATCCTTATGACACTGGCGCGACTCGCCGCCCGTGGAACCGGCGCATATCTGGCGTGTTTCAGGTCAGCGTCATCGGGCGGGGCCTTCCATGGACATCGGCAATGACTGGGGAATGGTGGAGACCTATCTGCCCTTCCAGATCATCATGATCCGGCTGGCGATCGCCGCCCTGCT
>JAEWHZ010000214.1 GCA_023387585.1 Pseudomonadota bacterium | reverse complement strand
CAGGCTGATCAGCGTCGGCACCAGCGCCTGGCGCCATTCGCCCCGTCGCCTGCGCGGCGGGGCGGGCTTGCGCACGAGGTCGGGCGGCACCCCGCCCGGCGTCTCGAGGCTCATTCGGTGATCAGCGGCAGGTCGGGATCGGCCACCAGATATTCGGCCTTGAGCGCTTCGACGGTGCCGCGCGCGATGACCGCATCGAGCGCCTCGTCCACCCATTCGACCAGCGGATTACTAAATTCGAACAGCAGCCCATGGCCGCGATCGTTCTCGTCGGCCGGCAGCAGCGCGACGATATCGGCTTCGGGAAGCTGCACGGCGGTGGCGAACAGCGCCGTGGGCAGCGCCACCACGGTCGCATCGATCTGGCCGGCCTGCATGGCCTGGAACACGCCGATCTGGTCGTCGTAAACGGCCACGTCCTCGATGCCGAGAATAGTCTCGAGATAGACCAGATCGGTCGTGCCGATCACCGCGCCCCAGCGCGCCTCGCCCAGCTCGGCGAAGCTCGAGGCGTCCTCGACCGGGCTGCCCGGCAGCGCGATCACGGCCTTTTCGGGCTGGAAATAGACCTGCGAGAACGACACCACCTCGGCCCGAGCCTCGGTCACCGAAATCTGCTGGATCGAGAAATCAAAGGGTTTTGCGCCCGGCGCGATGGTCTGCTCGAAGGTGAGCCCGACCCAGACCACGTCCTCGGGCGCAAAGCCCATCTCGGCGGCCAGTCCATAGACCAGCCCGTTCTCGAACCCCTCGCCGCCGGCCGGATCGTTGTTGAGCATCCAGGGCGGATAGACCGGATCGCCGGTGCCCACGGTCAGCTTGCCGGGGGTGACGAGGCGCGGATCGTCCACCGTGCCCTCCTGGGCCGAAGCCGCGGCGCCGATTGCGAGAACCGTCGCTGCGGCAACCGCGCCCGCGCTGCGCAAGATCATTTGAATCATCCTCGAGCCTTCGTCGGGTTTTGATTTTTGCAAAGCATAAGCGGCCCGTCTCGCCGGGAGCAAGGTCAAAGGCACGCAGCGCCGCAGAGGGGCAAAATTACATATTCCCCTTGCGCGATCGCCGGGCCGATACAATCTTGCAAACCATGAGCGATGCAACTTTTTCCAGCCGGCCTTCCCTCCCCGACCCCGCCTCGGCGCCGGAGTTGTTCGCCGGCATCCTGACGCGGCGCGTCGCGGCATTCCTCGTCGACTGCGTGCTGATCGGCATGATCGCCGTCGTGCTGCTCATGATCGGGCTCGTCGCCGGCTTCCTGACCTTCGGGCTCGCCTGGCTCGGGCTGTTCCTCGTCCTGCCCCTGGCGCTGATCGGGTTTTACGCGGTCACGCTCGGCTCGCCGGCGCGCGCCACCCCCGGCATGCGCCTGTTCGACCTGGTGCTGACGCCCACGCGCGGCCAGCCTCTCAATGGGGCGCAGGCCTTTTTGCACGCGCTGGTGTTCTACATTACCTTCTGGATTTCCTGGCCTGTCTCGCTCTTGTTCGTGCTGTTCACGCCGCGCCGGCAGATGATCCACGATCTGGTCACCGGCACGCTGATGCTGCGCCGCTCGCCGATGGAACGGCACTGGCGGCGCATGATGGACGCCGGCTGAGGGCCGATAGGCCCGGTTGTAAGGGACGGGGCCCGCGTCTACAGTGGCGTATCGTTCAGGTCAGGCAGAGATGACCGATCATACGCCGGAAAACACCCAGCTCTTCCTGACGGCCGCCATGCCGTGCCCCTACCTGCCGGACCGGCAGGAGCGCAAGCTGTTCACCCATCTCACGGGACGGCGCGCGGGAAGCCTGCATCACCTTTTGTCGGACAATGGCTTCAGGCGCAGCCAGAATTTGATCTATCGCCCGGCCTGCGAAGGCTGCGCTGCCTGCCAGTCGGTGCGGATCGTCGCGCGCGAGTTCAAGGCTTCGCAGCGCTTCCGGCGCATATTGCGCACCAATTCCGATCTCGTAGTCGAAGTGCGCCCGCCCGTAGCGACCGGCGAGCAATACGAGCTGTTCCGGCGCTATCTCGAAGCCCGGCATCCCGGCGGCGGCATGACGCAGATGAGTTTCGTCGACTATGAATACATGGTCGAGGACACGCCGGTGCATTCCGTGCTGGTCGAATACCGGTTGCGCGACCACCCTTCGCGCCCGCTGCTGGCGGTGGCGCTGACCGATGTGATGCCGGACGGGCTGTCCATGGTCTACAGCTTCTACGATCCCGACCACGACCATCGCGGCCTCGGCAATTACGTCATTCTCGATCACATCTCCCAGGTCCGCGCCGCCGGGCTGAGCCATGTCTATCTCGGCTACTGGGTGCCGCAATCGCCCAAGATGGCCTATAAGGCCGCCTTCCGCCCCCTCGAAGTCCAGCGCGGCCCTCTCGGCTGGGTGCTGCTGCCGTAGGGACCGCACCGCATGGCCGATCTCGTCCTGCTCACCGGCATTTCCGGCTTTCTCGGCGGGCATCTCGCGCTGGCCCTGCTCAGGGCCGGCTATCGGGTGCGCGGCAGCCTGCGGCACATGGACCGGGCCGCCTCGGTGCGCACCATGCTCGTCGCGCGCAAGGCCGATATCGCGCGGCTCGAATTCGTCGAACTCGACCTGCTGGCCGATGAAGGATGGCGCGAAGCGATGGCCGGCGTTCGCTACCTCCAGCACACCGCCTCGCCCCTTACCGCGCATATGCCGGGCGACAGGATGGAGCTGATCCGGCCGGCCGTGGAAGGCACCGAGCGGGCCCTAAATGCAGCGCTGGCCGGCGAGGTCGAGCGGATCGTACTGACTTCGTCCATGGCGGCGATCGCCTATGGGCACGATCCCGCACGGCGCGCGCCCTTCACCGAACTCGATTGGACCAACCTCGAAGGACGCCGCGTTAACGCCTATACCGAATCGAAGACTCGCGCCGAGCGGCGGGCCTGGCAGATCATGCGCGCCGCCGGCCGCCAGGCCGATCTCGCAGCGATCAATCCCAGCATCATTCTCGGCGGACTGCTCGACGACGATCCGGGCACCTCCGCGCTGCTGATCCGGCGCCTGCTCGACGGCTCCCTGCCGGCCCTGCCCCGAATCGCGCCGGCCATCGTCGGCGTGGAGGATGTCGTCGAGGCGCATCTGCGCGCCATGACCGTGCAGGAGGCCGGCGGACGGCGCTTTCCCATCAGCGCCCGTACCCTGTTCCTGCGCGAGGTCGCCGCAATCGTACGCGAGGCGGCCGGAGCCCGCGGCCGCCGAGTGCCTTGGCTGCCGGTGCCGGATGTGGCGGTGCGGCTGCTGGCGCTTCTCAACCGCGACATTCGCGGCATCGCCAGCGAGCTCGGCATCGTCAAAAAACTCGACTCGCGTGCCGTCGAAGCCCTGCTGGGCCATCGCCTGCGCCCCGCCGAGGACGCCATCACCGCGACGACCCACAGCCTGATCGCGCGCGGGCTCGTGTAACGGCGAGATGAAAAAACCTCTAGGCTTGCCGCGCGGTTTTCGCTATAGCGCTTGCCGTCGGAACGGGGCTGTAGCTCAGTTGGGAGAGCGCGTCGTTCGCAATGACGAGGTCAGCGGTTCGATCCCGCTCAGCTCCACCATTCCGA
>JAEWHZ010000195.1 GCA_023387585.1 Pseudomonadota bacterium | reverse complement strand
CAAGAGTATCCTCCCATTCGATGGATTCAGGAATCCGGTTGGTGTCGGAGACGGTCGGGCGCTCCATCCGGCGTTACGGGGCAGCTTGTGCTGCCGGTGGAGATGGGCGTCGATCTGCAGCGTATTTTTGATCCGGGCGCCGAGACTGGGCACCCTCATTGGAGCGTATCGAAGGAAGAAGCAATCGGGGGACGGCGCAATTTCGGCTTTCATCCGGCCGGCACTGCAACCAGACAAACACCAAGCCGCCCAGGGCGTGCGCAATGCACGTCAGGCAAGCATCGGCAACGCCCAAACGATCGTTCCTGGCTGTCCTCCCGCACGGCCTGGCAGGTGGTGAATGCCACCCGCGTGAACTAGAGTTCTGTCGGTTCTGACGGAATCAAGACCGACGCTCTAGGTTCCTGGTTTGTCAATTTTCCGAACCGCAAAAGGGTGTCCGCTTTTGCTGGAAACGCTCTAATGGGGCGACGCTAGCAAGAGGCCGGATGAGTTGTCAACATAAGTAATAACTACTTTCCCCACCCTCGAACCGCCAGATGGAGCGCATCGCAATGACCCCGGATCGCAACGAGATCGTCCTGTCATGGGATGAGCTTCTGGAGCTGGCCTACGGGTTCCTGACGGCGCATGGACTTTCGCCGGCACAGGCGCGCGCGCTCGCGCAAATGCTGTGCAAGGCGGAGCGCGATGGCGGCCGTTCGCACGGGCTGCAGCGCCTGCCCGGAACGCTGGAGACGATGGCGCACCCGGCCTTCAACAGGAGTGCCGAGCCTGTGGCGCACGCGCTGACGCCGGCGATCACCCGGGTCGATGCCGATTACGGCTTCTCCTGCCTGGCCGTCGAGCTTGGATTGCCTTTGCTGGTCGCCGGCGCGCGCCGGCTGGGCATCGCGGTCCTTGCGATCAATAACGGCTTTCATTCCACCGCCCTGTGGCCGATGGTGGAGGCCATCGCCGGGGAGGGGCTTGCCGGCCTTTCCATGAATCCCACCCATGACTGGGTGGCTCCGGCCGGTGGGACGGCGCGCGCGCTCGGCACCAATCCCGTCGCCTTTTCATGGCCGCGCCGCGACAAACCGCCTTATGTCTTCGATTTCGCCACCAGCGCCGCCGCGCGGGCCGATATCGCGCTCCACCGCCAAGATGGGCGGGAACTCCCGCAAGGGTGGGGCCTCGATGGGGATGGCCGACCCAGCACCGACCCCGCCGCGGTGCTCGCTGGCGCCATGTTGCCATTCGGCGGCCACAAAGGTTCGGCGCTGGCGACCATGATCGAACTGCTCGCCGGACCCTTCATCGCCGATCGCACCAGCAGGCAATCCGCCGATCTCGACCCGCAGGGCACGGCCGCGCCCTGCCACGGCGAGCTGATCATCGCCTTCGATCCGAGACTCGTCACCGCCGCCCTCGGAAGGGAAGGTGAAAGCGAAGCCGCCGCCGAAGACCTCTTCGCCCGCATCGAGCAGCAAGGCGCCCGGCTACCCGGCTCCCGCCGCCACGCCGTCCGGGCGCGATCCAAGGCGCATGGCATCGCGGTTCGCAAGGATATACACGAGAGGATACTTTCGATGATGTTGGCGGAATCCCGAACGCGACCCGGCTAGGTTTCCAATCGACAATCGGGATTTCAGCCGGCCCCGTCGCGGCTGCCGACACCGCCGAGCAGGCGGATATGCCGACGTGCAATCTCTGCATGACCGTTGTCATGCGGCGCAATCCCGGCCGGCATTGCAGGGTGGACTGTTTTCTGTATGGTAGTATACACTGGCCTTTCAGTGAAGGCTAGGCGGGTATGGACCTGCCGGAGAGTGGCTATGAGCAAGGTGTCGAGCGAAGGCAGACTATTGGCCGATCGCGTGGCGAAGGACGGGTCCTCGTCCGTGGCCAATCGGCTGCGGGTCGAATTGCTGCGCTCCATCGTCTCGCTCGAGCTCAAGCCCGGCAGCCGGATCTCGGAGGTCGAGATCGCCGAGCGCTATGGCGTGTCACGCCAGCCGGTGCGCGAGGCGGTGATCTCTCTGGCGCAGACCGGGCTGGTGAAGACGCTGCCGCAGCGCGGCACCGCGGTGGTCGCCATCTCACTCAGCGCCATGCTGGATGCGCGCTTCGTGCGCGAAGCCATCGAGGTTGCGGTGGCGCGCCAGGCGGCGAGGACGCTTTTGCCGCATGCGCGCACCCTGCTCGATACGATCATCGAGCAGCAGGAGCGCGCCGTGGCGGGCGCCGACCGGGATGCCTTCTTCCGCTACGACGAGGCTTTCCACATGACGCTGTGCGACGGGATCGGCTCGGAACAGGCCTGGCCGAGCGTCAGAAACGTCAAGGTGCATATGGACCGGGCCTGCACGCTGACCCTGAAGGATGCGAGCGCCATGACGCCGCTGATCGCCGAGCACAAGGCGATCCTGGCGGCCATTGATGCAAAGGATGCCGACGCCGCAGCGCAGGCGATGAGCGCGCATCTGAACGGCATCGTGAAATCGCTGCCCGAGATCGAGGCGCTGTACCCGGAATTTTTCGACTAGCCGTTTCGGCACTCTTTTCAGGAGACGTCATGACGACCCGCTACACCAACCGTTTCGCCGTGGACCCCGCGGCCGCCGCGATGATGGATACCGAGGAGCTACGCGCCAATTTCCTCATCGAGGAGCTGTTCGTGCCCGGCGCGATCAGCCTCAACTATACCAATTACGACCGGATGGTTGTCGGCGGTGCCGTGCCGGGACAAGAGCCGTTGACGCTGGAGGCGATCCGGCCGACCGGCACCGAGAATTTCCTCGACCGGCGCGAGCTGATCGTCGTCAATATGGGCGAGCCGGGCACGGTGACGGCGGACGGCACTACGTTCACGCTCGGCACGCACGACATGCTCTATCTGGGCAAGGGCACGGCGTCCGTCGTCTTCGCGTCGGATTCGGCCGGCCAGCCGGCGCGCTTCTATCTGGTCAGCGCCCCGGCCCATGCCGAGTTGCCGGCGACCCTGATCCGCATCGGCGATGCCAAGCGCCTCGATCTGGGCAGCAAGGAGACGGCGAACCAGCGCTCGATCTTCCAGTTCATCCATCCCGAGGGGGCGCGCACCTGCCAGCTCGTCGTCGGCATGACCCGGCTCGCCGAGGGCTCGGTGTGGAACACCATGCCGTGCCATGTGCACGACCGGCGCTCGGAGGCTTATCTGTATTTCGGGCTGCCCGAGGCGGCGCGGGTGCTGCATCTGATGGGCGAGCCCACCGAAACGCGGCATCTGGTGGTCGCCAACGAGCAGGCGGTGCTGTCGCCGAACTGGTCGATCCATGCCGGCGCGGGCACCGGCAGCTACG
>JAEWHZ010000193.1 GCA_023387585.1 Pseudomonadota bacterium | reverse complement strand
CGTTGTCCTGCGCATAGGCGTTGTTGTTGCCCTCCTGGGTGCGCCACATCTCGTCGCCCTGCTGGATCAGCAGCGAGCCGCGCGAGACGAACAGCGTCGTCAGCAGCGCGCGCACGTCGCGCTTGCGCGCGGCGATGACGGTCTCGTCGTCGGTCTCGCCCTCGACGCCGCAATTCCACGAGGAATTGTGGTTGTGGCCGTCCTTGTTGTCCTCGCCGTTCGCCTCATTGTGCTTGTCGTTGTAGCTGACGAGATCGCGCAGGGTGAAACCGTCATGCACGGCCAGGAGGTTGACGCCATGGCTCGGCTTGCGGCCGGCATGGTTGAAGACTTCGGCCGAGCCGGCGACCTTGCCGGCCAGTGCGCCGATCTTGCCGTCCTCGCCGCGCCAGAACGCCCGCACCTCGTCGCGATAGCCGTCATTGTGCTCCTGGAACACCTCGCCGAACTGGCCGAGCTGATAGCCGCCAGGGCCCGGGTCCCACGGTTCGGCGACCAGGATCGCATTCTTGAGCAGCTTGTCCTCGCGGATCATCTTCAGCATCTCGGCGTCCGGATTGAACGCCGGCTCGCGGCCGAGGACGGTGGCGAGATCGAAGCGGAAGCCGGACACGCCGAGCTCCTCGATCCAGTATTTCAGGCTCTCGATCACCAGCCGCTGCACCGCCGGATGGTCGCAGCGCAAGGTGTTGCCGGTGCCGGTGTCGTTGACGAGGTGCTGCACCCCGTCGACCTCGACATGCCGGTAATAGCTGCGCGCATCGAGCCCCTTCATGGAGAGGACCGGGCCCAGCTCGTCGCCCTCGCCGGTGTGGTTGTAGACCACGTCGAGGATCACGTTGATGCCGTTCTCACGATAAAGGTCGGTCATCACCCGCAATTCCTGCGGACCGCGCGGAGCGAGGCGCGGGTCGATGGCGAAATAGGTGACCGGATTGTAGCCCCAGGCATTGGTGAGCCCGAGCGAGGGCAGATGGCCGTCGTCGATCCATGCCGCGGTGGGCATGAGCTGGATGGTATCGACGCCGAGATATTTGAAGTGGTCGATGACGCGCTGCGTCGTCAGCCCGGCTATGGTGCCGCGCAGCGGCCCCTGAACGCCGGGATGGCGCATGGTGAAACCACGCACGTTGAGCTCGTAGAACAGTTCCCCGCGATGCGCATTGGGCGCGGCCGGCTCGTTGCGCTCGCCGACGACAATCGCCTTGGGGATCAGCGGGGCGGTGTCGACCGCATCCTCGCGCGGCAGCCTGAGGCGCGGCGAGCGCACGAACACCCGGTCGATGCGGCGCGCATAGGGGTCGACCAGCAGCTTGGCGGGATCGAAATGATAGCCCTGCGCCGGATCGTAGGGCCCGTCGGCGCGCAAGCCATAGCGCGCGCCGGGCCGTAGATTGGCGATGTGCACGGCGTGGATGTTGTCCCGGTGCACGTCCATCTCGAAGCGCTCGATCTCGCGGTCGAGCTCGTCATAGATCGACACGAACAGCGCCGAGGCGGTCTCGGAATAGACGGCGAAATTGACGCCCTCCGCCGTGACGGTGGCGCCGAGCTGGTCGGTGGCCGCGCTGTCGGCAATGACGGAAAGCTCGCTCGAGCCGACGAGCTCGGGCGAGGAAACGGATTCAGGTGATGACACTTGGGGCGTTGCGTCCGGTGCGGGCTTTGGTGTCTGCGAGGGTTTCGGCGATCTCGACGAGCGGCGCGAGCGCGGTTTGGGTTTCGAGATCATGGCGCCCATCGGCGGCCTCGTACCGTTCAAGATAGACCCGCAACGTGGCGCCTACCGTTCCGGTTCCCGACAGCCTGAGAACGATGCGCGAGCCATCGTCGAAGCCGATGCGGATGCCCTGCCTGGCGCTCACCGAGCCGTCGACCGGATCGCGATAGGCGAAATCGTCGGCATAAACGATCTGCGCCTCGTCGAACCGCTTGCCGACCAGCCCGGGCAAGGCCGCGCGAAGATCCTCGACCAGCTTGCCGGCGGCGGCCGTATCGACCTCCTCATAGTCATGGCGCGTGTAATAATTGCGCCCATAGGTCTTCCAGTGCTCGGTGACGATCTCGTCGACGCTCTGCCGGCGAACGGCGAGGATGTTGAGCCACAAAAGCACGGCCCACAACCCGTCCTTCTCGCGCACATGGTTCGAGCCGGTGCCGGCGCTTTCCTCGCCACAGATGGTGACGCGCCCGGCATCGAGCAGATTGCCGAAGAACTTCCAGCCGGTCGGCGTCTCGTGCATCTCGATGCCGAGCTTTTCCGCCACCCGGTCGGCGGCGGCGCTGGTGGGCATGGAGCGCGCGATGCCGGCGATGCCGGCGCGATAGCCCGGCGCCAGATGCGCATTGGCGGCGAGGATGGCGAGGGAATCGGAAGGGGTGACGAAGCGGTTCCGGCCGATGATCAGATTGCGGTCGCCGTCTCCATCCGAGGCGGCGCCGAAATCCGGACCGTCCGGCGACATCAGCTCGTCATGCAGATCCTTGCAGTAGACGAGGTTCGGATCCGGATGCCCGCCGCCGAAATCGGGCAGCGGCACGCCGTTGACCACCGTACCCGCCGGCGCGCCGAGCCTGCGTTCGAGGATTTCGAGCGCATAGGGGCCGGTGATCGCATGCAGCCCATCGAACTTCATGCGAAAGCCCGAGGCGAACAGCGCGCGGATGGCGTCGAAATCGAACAGGCTCTCCATCAGCGCCGCATAATCGGCCACCGGATCGATGACCTCGACCACCATGTCGCCGACCCTCGAAGTGCCGATGCGCGACAGGTCGACATCGGGCGCGTCGACGATCCTGTAGCGATCGATCACCTGACTGCGCGCGAACATCGCCTCGGTGACCCTTTCCGGCGCCGGGCCGCCATTGGAGACATTGTACTTGATGCCGAAATCGCCATCCGGCCCGCCCGGATTGTGGCTGGCCGACAGCACCAGCCCGCCAAGGGCCTTGTTGTGGCGGATGAGGTGGCTGGCGGCCGGGGTCGACAGCAACCCGCCCTGCCCCACCAGAACCCGCCCGAAACCGTTGGCGGCGGCGATCCTGATGGCCTTCTGGATGGCGACGTCGTTGTAGTAGCGCCCGTCGCCGCCGATCACCAGCGTCGTGCCCTCATGGCCTTCGAGACTGTCGAAGATCGACTGGACGAAGTTCTCGACATAGTTCGGTTGCCGGAACACCGACACCCGCTTGCGCAGGCCCGAGGTGCCCGGCTTCTGGTCGGCATAGGGGGTGGTGTCAATCGTCCTGATCGTCGTCGTCATCGTCTCGGTCCAGTCCCAACAGGGTCGCATAGATCTGGGCGTAGCGCGCCGCGCTCGCCGTCCACGACACGTCCGATTTCATGCCGCGCCGCTGCATCTTCCGGAAATTTTCCGTATCGGCGAACAGCGCGAAGGCCCGGCGCAGCGCATCGGCGAAGGCCGGCTCGACGGGCGGCGCGAACTGGATGCCGGTGGCGACGCCAGCGCTGAGCGCTGCGACATTGGCGTCGATGACGGTATCGTTCAGCCCGCCGACCCGCGACACGATCGGGATGGCGCCATAGCGCAGCGCGTACATCTGCGTCAGCCCGCACGGCTCGAAGCGCGAGGGCACGAGGATGAAGTCGGACCCGCCCTGCACGAGATGGCTGAGCCGCTCATTGTAGCCGGTGACGATCCCGACCCGGCCCGGATGGCGCTGGGCGGCGCCGCGTATGGCGTTCTCGAGCTCGGTCTCGCCCGATCCGAGCACGGCGATCTGGCCGCCCAAAGCGACGAGCAGGTCGATATTGGCGGCGACGAGATCGATGCCCTTCTGCCAGGTGAGCCGGCTGACCAGCCCGAACAGCGGCGCATCCGAGCGGTCGAGCCCGAAGGCTTCCTGCAAGGCCGCCTTGTTGGCGAGCCGCTTATGCGTGGTACCGGCGGTGAAGGGCTGGACCAGCGAAGGGTCGGTGGACGGGTCCCAGGCCTCGAGATCGATGCCGTTGAGAACGCCGAACACCGTGTCGGAGCGGTTGTTCAGCAACCCGTCGAGCCCCATGCCGAATTCGGGCATGCGGATCTCGGCGGCATAGGTGGGGCTGACCGTGGTGACGATGTCGGCGCATTCGAGGCCCGACTTCAGATAACCGACGCCGCCGTAATATTCGACGCCCGCAACAGAAAAGGCGTGCGGCGGCAGGTCGAGCTCGCCGAAGATGTCGGCGCCGAACGTGCCCTGGAAGGCGAGGTTGTGCACCGTCATCACCGTCTTGATGCGATCAGACGGGCCGAACTTGACATAGGCGGGCACAAGACCCGCCTGCCAGTCATGGGCATGCAGAACCTGCGGACGGTAGCCGTCGACGAGGCCCAGGGCCAGCTCGTGCGCCACCCAGCTCAGCGCCGCGAAGCGCCGCCAATTGTCCGGCCAGTCCCAGCCGTCGGGCGCCATATAGGGATTGCCCGGCCGGTCGTAGAGATGCGGCGCGTCGATGACGATCAGGTCGAGCCCTTCGACCCGCCCGGCCACCAGCCGCGCCGGGCCGGAATGGAGCGAGCCGAGATCGGCGACCGGGCGCGCCGCCTGCATCTGCGCCATCACCGCCGGATAGCCGGGGACGAGCGTGCGCATCTCGACGCCGTGCTCGCCCAGCGCCGCCGGCAGGGCGCCCGCGACATCGGCCAGCCCGCCGGTCTTGATCAGCGGATAGATCTCGGATGCGACCGAAAGGACTTCAATCATCGGTCGGCCAGATACCTGTCGATCATGGACTGGGTGATCAGGGTGACGCCCTCTTCGGTGCGGTGGAACCACTGGCTGTCGAATTCGGGGTCCTCTCCGACCACGAGCCCTTCGGGAATGTTGACGCCGCGATCGACGATCACCTTATGCAGCCGGGCGCCGCGCGCGACATCGCAATAGGGCAGCACCACCGCTTCGTCGAGCACGGAATAGGAATGCACCCGCGAGCCGGTGGACAGCAGCGTGCGCTGCAGATGCCCGCCCGAGATGATGCAGTCGCCCGACACCAGCGAGTTCACCGCCGAGCCGCGCCGCCCGTCATAATCGTGCACGAACTTGGCGGGCGGCGTGATCTCGGCATAGGTCCAGATCGGCCAGTCGCGGTCGTAGAGATCGAGCTGCGGGGTGATGTCGGTGAGGTCGATATTGGCCTTCCAATAGGCGTCGACCGTGCCGACATCGCGCCAATAGGACACCTCCTCCTTGGACGAGCGCACGCAGGAGCGCGTGAACCGATGCGCCCAGGCGGTGCCGTTCTTGACGATATAGGGGATGACATCCTTGCCGAAATCGCGGCTCGAACCCTGGGTGGCCGCATCGCGCTTGAGCTGGTCCATCAGAAAGCGCGTCTCGAACACATAGATGCCCATCGACGCCAGCGCCATATCCGGCCGATCGGGAATGCCGGGAGGGTCCTTGGGCTTTTCGACGAAATCGATCACCCGGTCGCGTCCGTCGACATGCATGACGCCGAAGCCCACGGCCTCCATGCGCGGCACCTCGAGACAGCCGATGGTCACGTCGGCGCCGGTGTCGACATGCTGGCGCAGCATGATCTCGTAATCCATCTTGTAGATGTGGTCGCCGGCCAGGATGACGATGTAGCGCGCGCCGTAATCCTCGATGATGTCCATGTTCTGATAGACCGCATCGGCCGTGCCCGCATACCACATATCCTCGGCCACGCGCTGGCTGGCGGGGAGGATGTCGAAGCTCTCGTTTCGCTCGGGGCGCAGGAAGTTCCAGCCGCGCTGCAGGTGCCGGATCAGGCTGTGCGCCTGGTATTGCGTCGCCACCGAGATGCGGCGGATGCCGGAATTGAGGGCGTTGGACAGTGCGAAGTCGATGATGCGCGACTTGCCGCCGAAATAGACCGCGGGCTTGGCGCGCCGGTCGGTCAGCTCGTGCAGGCGCGTGCCCCGGCCGCCGGCCAGCACATAGGCCATCGCTTCACGGGCGAGTGGCGATGGGATGCGATAATCGGCCATTTGGTTCCTCACTCCCTCCATTGCCCCCGGTTGGCCGGGGTTTATCTCTCGGTGCCGGACGTTTCCGGTTCGTATTTCAGGATCAGCGTGGCCAGCGGCGGCACGTTGAGCCGCGCCTCGGCAGGCAGGTGGCGGCCGGCGACGGAACGCGCCTCCACCGCTCCCTGGTTCCCCGAATTCGAGCCGCCATACCAGCCGGCATCGGTGTTCACGCATTCGACCCAGCGCCCGGCGATCGGCATGGGCACGTAATAATCCTCGCGCGGCACCGGGGTGAAATTCGAGACCACGACGACCGGATCGGCACCCGGCGCCTTGCGCATGAAGGCGAAGACCGAATTGGCGTGATCGTTGCCGATGATCCATTCGAACCCGTCCGGCTCGCAGTCACGCGCATGCAGAGCCGGCAGGTCGCGATAGCGGGCGTTGAGATCGCCGATCAGCCGGCGCACGCCCTCATGCATGGGGGAATCGAGCAGCCCCCAGTCGAGCGCGCGCGCCTCGCTCCACTCCTCGCGCTGGGCGAATTCCTGGCCCATGAACAGCAGCTTCTTGCCCGGATGCCCCCACATCAGGGCGTAATAGGCGCGCAGATTGGCGAATTGCTGCCAGTCGTCGCCCGGCATCTTGTTGAGGAGCGACTTCTTGCCGTGCACCACCTCGTCATGGCTGAGCGGCAGCACGAAATTTTCCGAGAAGGCGTAGATCGTGCCGAAGGTGATGTCGTTGTGGTGGTAGCGCCGGTGCACCGGCTCGCGGCTCATGTAACGCAGGGTGTCGTTCATGAAGCCCATGTTCCATTTGAAGCCGAAGCCGAGCCCGTCGGCATCGGTCGGCGCCGACACCCCCGGCCAGGCGGTCGATTCCTCGGCGATCATGACGATGCCCGGATGCTGGCGGTAGCACTCGGCGTTGACGCGCTTCAGGAACTCGACGGCCTCGATATTCTCGTTGCCGCCGAACTTGTTGGGCACCCACTGCCCCTGCTGGCGCGAATAGTCGAGATAGAGCATCGAGGCGACCGCATCGACGCGCAGCCCGTCGATATGGAAGGTCTCGAGCCAGTAGAGCGCGTTGTTGAGCAGGAAGGAGGCGACCTCCTTGCGGCCGAAATTGTAGATCGCCGTGTTCCAGTCCGGATGGTAGCCCTGGCGCGGATCGGCGTGCTCGTAGAGCGCGGTGCCGTCGAACTTGGCAAGGCCATGCTCGTCGGTCGGGAAATGCGCCGGCACCCAGTCGAGGATCACCCCGATACCGGCGGCATGGGCGGCGTCGACGAAGCGTGCCAACCCCGCCGGATCGCCGAAGCGCGCCGTGGGCGCGAACAGGCCCGTGGGCTGGTAGCCCCAGCTCGGATCGTAAGGGTGCTCGGAGATCGGCAGCAGCTCGATATGGGTGTAGCCCATGTCTAGGACATAGGCGATCAGCTGGTCGGCGAACTGGTCATAGCTGAGAAAGCCGCCATCCGGCCGGCGGCGCCACGAGCCCAGATGCACCTCGTAGATCGACATCGGCGAACGACGCCAGTCCTTGCGGGCGCGGGCTTCGAGATAGTCGGAATCGGTCCAGGCGAAGGGGGTGGGATCGGGGACCACGGAGGCGGTGCGCGGGCGCAGCTCGGCCTGGCGCGCGAAGGGATCCGCCTTTAACGGCAAGACCTTACCGTCGGGGCCGACGATCTCGTATTTGTAGATCGTGCCCGTGCCGAGCACCGGGATGAAGGCTTCCCAGATGCCGGTATCGGCGCGCTTGCGCATCGGGTGGCGGCGGCCATCCCAGTCGTTGAACGGGCCGACCACCGAGACGCGCCCGGCATTGGGCGCCCAGACGGCGAAATGCGTGCCGTGGATGCCCTCAAACTCCATCTCGTGGGCGCCCATTTTATCGAATAGCCGCAGATGGTTGCCCTCGCCGATATAATAATCGTCCATCGGCCCGAGCACCGGCCCGAAGCTGAAGGGATCGAAGACGTCCCACTCCCCGCCGGCATTGGCGCAATGGTAGCGGATCGGCTGGCGGCGGGCGATCTCGACGCGGGCTTCGAAAAAGCCGGCCGGGTGGCGCGGGATCATCGCGCCCAGAAATTCCCCGCTCAGCGTGAAAGCCTGAACGGTTTCTGAATGCGGTATGAACGCGCGCAGCACCCAGGCGCCGTTGACCTCGTGCAGGCCCAGAAACGCGAACGCATTCCCGTGCCGCCCCGAGACGATCGCCTCGACCTCGCGTGTATCAGCCTGCCAGTTCTCCACCACCGCTCCCCCCACATCCCGCACGCGGGATGAATTCAGTGTCGCATTTCAGTCCGGCACCGGCACGTTCCAGATCTCCTCGGCATATTGCCTTATGGTGCGGTCCGAGGAGAAGAAGCCGACGCGGGCCGTGTTCATGATCGCCATGCGCGTCCAGCGCGCCTTGTCGGCCCACAACGCATCGACCTTGTCCTGCGCGGCAGCATAGGCGCCGAAATCGCGCGCCACCATGAACCAGTCGTGATCGTAGAGCCCGCCCACCAGATCGCGATAGCGGTGGGGATCGTCCGGCGAGAACACGCCCGAGGCGATGGAATCGAGCACCTCCTGGAGCGCGGGCGAGCCTTCGATGATGGTGCGCGACGTCTCGTTGTGCGCGTGCTTCTCGTTGACCTCGTCGGCCGTGAGCCCGAAGATGACGATGTTCTCCTCGCCCACCTCCTGGCTTATCTCGACATTGGCGCCGTCCATGGTGCCGATGGTGATGGCGCCATTGGCCATGAACTTCATGTTGCCGGTGCCCGACGCCTCCATGCCGGCGGTCGATATCTGCTCGGACAGATCGGCCGCCGGCACGATGATCTCGGCGAGGCTGACATTGTAGTTGGGCAGGAAGACCACCTTGAGCAGGCCGCGCACCGCCGGATCGTTGTTGATCACGCGGGCCACGTCGTTGATCAGCTTGATGATCAGCTTGGCGTTCCAGTAGCTCGGCGCCGCCTTGCCGGCGAAGATCTTGACCCGCGGAACGTAGTCGCGCTCCGGATGAGCGCGGATCTCGTCATAGGCGGCCACCGCCTGGATGATGTTGAGCAGCTGGCGCTTGTATTCGTGGATGCGCTTGATGTGCACGTCGAACAGCGCGTCGGTGCGTACGGTGACGTTGAGCCGCTCCTTGATCAGCCGGGCGAGCCGCTCCTTGTTCTCGCGCTTGACCCCGGCGAACGCCGCCTGGAACGCAGGATCGTCGGCATGCGCCTCGAGCCCGCGCAGCTTGTCGATGTCGTCGCGGAACTCCGGCCCGATCCGGTCCTCGATCAGCCGCGCCAGGCCGGGATTGCACTGCATCAGCCAGCGGCGCGGCGTGATGCCGTTGGTCTTGTTCTGGATGCGCTCGGGATAGAGCTTGTGCAGATCCGAGAACACGGTCTGCTTCATCAGTTCGGTATGCAGCGCCGACACGCCGTTTGTCGCGTGCGAGCCGACGAAGGCGAGCTGGCCCATGCGCACCCGCCGCCCGCCATTCTCGTCGATCAGCGAGACATTGGCGATCTGCCCGTTGTCGAACCCCGCGCGTTGGCGCGCCTCGGCAAGCACGTCGGCATTGATGGCGTAGATGATCTGCATGTGGCGCGGCAGCAGCCGCTCGAGCAGCGCCACGGGCCAGCTTTCCAGCGCCTCGGGCAGCAGCGTGTGGTTGGTGTAGCTGAACACCCCGCGCGTCAGCCGCCACGCCTCTTCCCATTTCAGCCCGTTGACGTCGATGAGGATGCGCATCATCTCGGCGATCGAGATCGCCGGATGGGTGTCGTTGAGCTGGATCGCCACCTTGTCCGGCAGCGAGCCCAGATCGCCATATTGCTGCAGATGCCGGCGCACGATGTCCTGCAGCGAGGCCGAGGAGAAGAAGAATTCCTGGCGCAGCCGCAGTTCCTGCCCGGCCATGGTCGAATCGGCGGGATAGAGCACGCGCGTGATCGCCTCGGCCCGCGCGCTTTCCTCGAGCGCGCCGATATGGTCGCCGGAATTGAACTTGTCGAGCAGGATGGGGTCGATGGGCTGGGCGCTCCACAGCCGCAGCGTGTTCACGCGGTTGGCGCGCCAGCCGACGATGGGCGTGTCATAGGCGACGGCCAGGAAGTGGTCGGTGGGGTGCCATTCATGGCGAACTTCGCCGTCCATGTCGGTTATCGGCTCGACATGGCCGCCAAACCCGATCTCATAGGCACTCTCGCGCCGCTCGAACTCCCAAGGATTGCCATGCGCCAGCCAGTCCTCGGGCAGCTCGACCTGCCAGCCCTCGCTCATCTCCTGGCGGAACAGCCCGTGAGCGTAGCGGATGCCGTAGCCATAGGCGGGAATGCCGATGGTGGACATGGATTCGAGAAAGCATGCCGCCAGCCGGCCGAGCCCGCCATTGCCTAGCGCCGCGTCGGGCTCGAGATCGATCAGGTCCCCCAGGTCGACGCCGAGATTCTCCAGCGCCTGCTGCACGGGCTCCATCAGCTCGACATTGCTCATCGCGTCGCGCATGAGCCGGCCGATCAGGAATTCCAGGCTGAGATAATAGACCCGCTTGCGCGAGTTCCGCCAGGTCGAGCGCGAGCTCTCCATCCAGCGGTCCATGATCCGGTCGCGCACCGTATAGATCGTCGCCGCCAGCCAGTCATGCGGCCGGGCGACGATCGGGTCCTTGCCGATCGAATAGGTCAGTTTTTCCAGAATTTCGGCCTGGATCGCCTCAACACTCGTGCCGCGCGGCTGCGGCGTGGGAGCGTCGTAAACGATTGGCTTTTGCGTCATATCGCAAGTCCGTGATCATAACGAAGTTCCCCTCTTCACCGGCCACTGTGGCATTGAATCGCCCGCGCCGGAAGCCCCCCGCCGCCCGCCCCGGACGGGCATGGCATCGATTTCATGGTCGAGACCCGGTTCTGCGGCCTGCCGGTCGAACCCGTGGCCAGCCCGTGGCCCGCGCGCCGCGATTGCCCGGACCACGCCGATCGGATAGAGCGTTGCTCGCAAAAGCGGCCGGCGCCTTGCACGAAACGCTGCCAGAGACCACCATGGACCTGTTCACCCTAGCCGCCTTCACCATCGCCTATGCCATCGCCGTGCTGGTGCCGGGGCCGGGCGTCGCCGCCGTCGTCGCGCGGGCGCTGGGCGGCGGCTTTCGCGGCGCGTTCCCCATGGTGCTCGGCATATTGGCGGGCGACCTCGTCTATTTCGTCTTCGCCATTTTTGGCCTCGCCGCCGTCGCGACGCTGTTCGGGCCAGTCTTCGTGATCGTGCGCTGGGCCGGCGCGGCCTATCTGCTCTATATCGCCTGGCAGTTCTGGACCGCGCGGCCGGGCTCGGAACAGATGAAGCCGAAAAACGAGAGCGGCTGGAAGACCTTCCTCGCCGGCTTCTCGCTGACCATGGGCAACCCCAAGACCATCGTCTTCTATCTCGCCATCCTGCCCACGGTGATCCCGCTCGACCAGATGAACCCCGTCGCCTTCATCGAGCTGACGGCGATCGTCGTCATCGTGCTGCTGCTCATCGGCTGCGGCTATGCCTGGCTGGCGGCGCGGGCGCGCGAAATGTTCCGCAGCGAGCGGGCGCTGGGGCGGCTGAACAAGCTCGCCGGCGCCATGATGGCCGGCGCGGCCGGGCTCGTCGTGGTGCAGCACTGAACTTACACCAAGACCAAAAGCGGGAGAATTTCGATATGGCAGGCGATATGGCAGGGTTGAGCAGGCGCACGCCACGGCGCATCGCGATCTCGGGCGCTGGGGGCAATCTGGGACGCAAGCTGATGCCGGCGCTGGCCGAAATCGACAGTGTCAAGGCCATAATCGCGCTTGACCGCCAGCCGCCCGGCGATGCCGCCGGCTTCGCCAAGGCCGACTGGCGCGAGGCCGACCTGACGCAGCCGCTCGACGCCTGGCGCCACCATCTCGACGGCGTCGACACCATCATCCACCTCGCCGCCACCAACCCGCATCCCGACAGCGGCTGGAACCATGCCTTCGCCTCGTTCGAGATCACGGCGCGGCTGACCCAGCTCAGCCTGTCCGAAGGCGTCGAACGACTGGTCTTCGCCTCCTCCAACCACGCCATGGGCGGCTATTTCGACGCCGACGGGCCGCAGGTCGAGACCGGCTGGCTCAAGGGCACGACGCCCTCGCGGCCGGGCACGAAATGGGTCGGCGGCGGGGAGGCGCACAATTCGACGATCTACGGGGCCTCCAAGGGTTTTGGCGAGCATCTGCTGTGCGTCGCCGCGGAAGCGGGCGGAGGAAAACTGTCGACCATCGCCGTGCGCATCGGCTGGGTGCAGCCGGGCGAGAACCGCTACGAGACCATCGGCTCGGAAGGCGTCAGCACCGAAAAGCCGTCCGATCCCAACGAGAACACGACGCCGGCCGGCCGCTGGTTCCGCGGCATGTGGCTGAGCAATCGCGACCTCGTGCAGCTCGGAAGGCTCTGCGTCGAGGTGTCGGCCGACAACTGGCCCGGCCCGCATATCGTCGTCAACGGGGTGTCGGACAATGCCGACAGCCCCTGGAGCTTCGAGGACGCGGCGAACCTGCTGGGTTACCGGCCGCGGAACTGACTACGGCCAGGCGACGCCGTTGGTCGCGACGAACACCGAATAGACCGACGTCGTCGCCGTGATGAACAGCCGGTTGCCGCGAATGCCGCCAAAGGTGAGGTTGGCGACGGTTTCCGGCAGCCGGATGCTGCCGAGCAGCGTGCCATCGGGCGTAAAGCAATGGACGCCCTTGCCGCCGCTGGTCCACACATTGCCATGGATGTCGACGCGCATGCCGTCCGGCACGCCGTCGACCTCGCAGAACACCCGGCCATTGGCGAGACTGCGGCCCTCGACGACGTCGAACACCCTGATGTGCCGCGGCGCGTCGGGGACGTGGCTCGAACCGGAATCGGCGATGTAGAGCAGCTTTTCGTCGGGCGAGAAGGCGAGGCCGTTGGGCTGGAGGAAATCGCTGACCACGGCGACGATGGAGCCGTTCGGATCGACGCGGAAGACGTGGCGCTGCGCCTGTTCGGGCTCGGCGCGAAAGCCTTCGTAGTCCGACAAAATGCCGTAGGTCGGGTCGGTGAACCACACCGCGCCATCGGAATGCACCACGGCGTCGTTGGGTGAATTGAGGCGCTTGCCCTCGAAACTGTCGGCGATGACGGTGATGGTGCCGTCGGTCTCGGTGCGGGTGACGCGGCGCTTGCCGTGCTCGCAGCTGACCAGCCGGCCGAGCCGGTCGCGGGTGTTGCCATTGGAGAAATTGGAGTTGGCGCGGAACAGATGCACCCCGACATCGGGGATGTAACGCAGCATGCGCTGGTTGGGAATATCGCTCCACACCAGATAGTTGCCGTCCTTGAACCACACCGGCCCCTCGGCCCAGCGGCAGCCTGAATGGATGACCTCCATCGCGGCATTGGGAATGACGAGATCGCGAAAGCGCGTATCGTGGACCTCGTAAAGCGTATCGGACAGCATTGTCCCTCCTATTTGCGTATCAGGTCGCGCCCTCCGGCGACGACGATGACCCCGATGATGATCAGCCCGGTCAGGATGAGCCTGTAGGCCGCGTCGAATCCGTAGGTGTTGAGCATGGTCACCACCAGGAACATGAACAGCGAAGCGCCCCAGATTCCGGGCACGTTCGAGTCCCCGCCGGCCACCGCGCTGCCGCCGATGACCACGACGGCGATGGACATCAGCAGATATTCGGCCCCCATGTTCAGCGCGGCGCCGCCCGAGAAGCTGGCGAGCAGATAGCCGCCGACCGAGGCGAGCACGGCGCACAGGATATAGGTGAGGCAGCGTATGCCGTCGACCGGGATGCCGGCGAGCCGGGCGGCGCGCATGTTCTGGCCGATGGCCGAGACCCAGCGCCCGTACAGCGTGCGCTCGAGCAGGAACCAGGCGAGAATCGCCAGCAAGAACGCGACGATGGCCATGTTGGGAATGCCGAAGCTCATGCCGACCGCGAAGTCGGCCAGGGGCTGCGGCGGGCGGATGCGCAGGCCGCGATTGGTCCAGATGGCGGTCGACTGGATGATGAAGCTGGTCGAGAGCGTGGCGATGATCGGGGGAATACGGAGCGCCTTTATCAGCGCGTAATTGCCCAGCCCGATGCCGATTCCGATGCCGATCGCGACGAGAAGGCCGGGGAATATGAACGCATTCTGAACGTCCATGAACTTGAGCGCCACGGTGCCGGCCAGCGTCATGGTGGCGGGGATGGACAGGTCGATATTTCCGGGCCCGAGGGTGATGACGAACATCTGGCCCAGCCCGACGATGACCGAGAAGGCGGCGAAGGTCAGGGCGGCCTGGGTGAGGCCGGTGAAGCTGGCGCCGCCGGTGAACATCACCGTGACGACGAAGACGACGATGGTGGCGACGAAGCTCCAGATCCAGGGGCGGCGCTTGACGAAGGAAACGAGGTTCATCGCCTGCCCTCCCGCCGCGCATTGGTGTTGAGCACCAGCCGCACCGCCAGGACGAGGATGAGGATCGCGCCCTGGGCGCCGATCTGCCAGTCGGGCGAGACGCGCAGGAAACTGAGGAAAGAGGCGGCGAGCGTCAGGGTCAGGGCGCCGATGACCGCGCCGATAGGCGAGATGCGGCCGCCGACGAATTCGCCGCCGCCCAGGATGACGCCGGCGATCGAGAGCAGCGTGTAGCGCAGGGCGATATTGGCGTCGGCCGCCGTGGTGAGCCCGACCAGCGACATGCCGGCGAGAACCGCAAACACGCCGGCCAGCGCATAGGCGGCGGCGCGGGCCTTGAGGATCGACCAGCCGGCGCGCTCGACCGAGCGCTGGTTGCCGCCGACGCCGCGGATGACGACGCCATAGCCGGTGCGCATGATGACGACATGGGCGACCAGGGCGATGACCACGCTGGCGACGATGGCCAGCGGCACGAAGGGCGGGCGGGCGGTCATGATGGCGCGCAGCCATTCCGGAGCCGCCCCGCCCGGCGAGGGCAGGATGGCGACGGCGAGGCCCGACCACACGAAGCTCATGCCCAGCGTGACGACGATGGCCGGCAGGTCGCGCAGATGGATGACTACGCCGACCAGCGCATAGATGCCGACGGCACCGGCAAGGATGAGGAAGCCGATCAGCGGATCGGTCTGGACGAAGGTGGCGGTGACGCAGGCGACGAAGCTGACAAAGGCGCCCATGGACAGGTCGAGGTCGTTGACCGCCATGATCAGCATCTGGGCGATGGTGGCGAGCGCGATGGGCACCGCGAGATTGAACAGCAAATTGAGCCCGGTATAGCTCATGGTGCGCGGCTGCAGGTAGAAGACGGCGCCGAGCAGCACGGCGAGCGACAGCGCGGGCACAAGGACGCGCAGCCCTTCGGCGGAGAAAAGCTGCCTCATGCCGCCACCCCGGCGAAGCTGGCGGAGAGGATGTTGTCCTCGGTGACCTCGGCCCCGGCGAGCTCGCGCACTATGACGCCGTTGCGGAACACATAGACGCGGTCGCACAGGCACACCTCGTCCATCTCGGTCGAATACCACACGAAGGTGCGCCCGGCATCGGCCTCCCGGCGCAGCAGGGCATAGACGTCCTGCTTGGTGCCGATATCGACGCCGCGCATGGGATCGTCCATCAGCACCACCGGGGCGGAGGAGCCGAGGGCGCGGGCGAACAGCACCTTTTGCTGGTTGCCGCCCGAGAGCGAGAGGATCCTGTTGTCGAGATTGGCGGTGCGCACGCCGATGCGCTGGCGCCAGTCCTCGGCGAAGCTTTCCTCGCGGCGCCTGTCGAGCAGGCCCATGCGCGTCATGGCCGGAACCACTGTGGCGCTCATGTTGGACAATATGCTCCACAGGGGGAACACGCCATCGACCACGCGGTCGCCGGCAACGAAGGCGACGCGCGGCTGGCGCGGCGCCACCCAGTCACCGGAATGGGCCATGTAAAGATCGACCAGCAATCGCGTCTGGCCATGCTGGCCGAGGCCGGCAAGGCCGACGATCTCGCCCTTGCGCGCCTCGAAATCGAGCTCTGGCATGGCGCGGCGCAGCACCACCGCGCCTTCATTGGCCGGAGTGGCATGACGGTCGCCGGCTTCGCGCGCGACCCCGCCCATGGCGGCAACGAGGCCGGCTTCGGTCATCTCGCCGGCCGGCTTTTCCAGCACCACCCGGCCGTCGCGCATGACGACGATGCGGTCGGACGCCTCGATGACCTCGCCGAGAATATGCGAGATGAAGATCACAGCGCCGCCGCCGGCGACGAAGCGGCGGATATAGTCGATGAGCTGGCGGGCCAGCCCGGCATCGAGGGAGGATGTGGGCTCGTCGAGAATAACCAGCCGCACCGGGGACTCGTGCATCGAGAAAGCCATGGCGATCTCGAGCATCTGGCGCTGGGCGATGGCCAACTCGCCGACGCTGCGCCCGCAATCTATGCCGTGGCCGGGAAAGATTTCATCGAGATGGCGCTCGACCAGCGCCCGCGCCCGATTGCGCCAGCCCCAGCCGGCGATGCCGCCATGGGTGATGCGCACATTCTCGGTGACCGTGAGGTTCGGGCACAGCGAGAGTTCCTGATAAACGCAGCGTATGCCGGCGGCGCGGGCGCGCTGGATGGAA